>JAYEHE010000062.1:0-19335 GCA_034659415.1 Candidatus Zixiibacteriota bacterium
TTTAACTTGGATCAACGAAACTCCGCACGCTGAAAATTCATTTCTGCATGATTTAGCAATCATATCCAAGTATGTATCTAAATCCGTTCCTACGATATTAGCCTGGGTCAATTTTAAAAACTCCACCTGCCCTTTTAAACTTAAATTTTCACGCAATACCCGTTGATGTTCGATGCCCTTTTTAATTATATTTCTAAGAGTTTCCAGGCGGAATGGTTTAATCATAAAATCATAAGCACCTTTTCTAAGTACAGATATAGCCGCTTGTACAGTTGGATGAGCGGTCATCAGAACAACTACGGCATCGAAATGGTTTTCTAAAGTAGTCTCCAGAACCTGAATCCCAGACTGTTGTCCCATCACCAAATCAGTCAATACAAGATCAACATGATTTTGCTCAATATATTCGAGAGCATTTAGCGGATTAGTAAAGGTATGCACTTTAAGATTATCAGAAGACAAAGCTTCATCTATTATGCCGCAAATATACTTCTCGTCATCGACAACTACTATTTCAATTTTTTCATCTTTTCTCAAAGTTGCTCCAATGTTTTAAATGTCAAATTACATCTCTTTTATCGGCGAAGATTTAATTAGAAATATAGGATAAGTCTCTTTTGTATAATATTTAGACTGAAGATTTTTATAATTATGGGTTAATGACCATATCTGCTTTGTAAGAGGAGCGAACCAAGGGTGCAGAAAACACATGTCTAATTTTGACTGCCTGAGCATGCATCTTTAATAAGTCAAACTCTTCAGGAGTGTAATATTTTGAAACAGGCAGATGATTTTTTGAGGGAGCAAGATACTGCCCAACTGTTAAAATTTTGACGTTATTATCAGCTAAATCTTTGAAAGTTTTTTTCAATTGTTCTAAAGTTTCACCAACCCCAACCATTAAACCGGATTTTGTAATTATACTGGATTTCTCTGAAACATATTTTAATAATTTCAAGGAACCAAAATAATCAGCCTGCGGACGAACTTTGGAATATAGATTTTCAACAGTTTCAACGTTATGATTGAAAACATCCGGATGAGCGTCAATTATTAAATCAACAGATTTGGGTGTGTGTTTGAAATCCGGAGTAAGGACTTCGATTGTACTATTTGGCAGATATTTTCGGATGCATCTTATAGTATCTGCAAACTGAGTAGCACCTCCATCGGGAAGGTCATCTCTTGTCACCGATGTAACCACCACATGTTTTAATTTTAGATCCCTTGCCGCTTTTGCGACATTTTCAGGTTCTTCAAAATTGACCGGATTTGGCAGTCCGCTATTAATATCACAAAAACTGCAATTTCTGGAACAGGTGGGACCTAATATCAAAAAAGTGGCTGTTCCTCTATTAAAACACTCCCCACGATTTGGACAATTTGCATCATGGCAAACAGTATTTAATCCGTATTTTTTTAAGAGACTGTTGACATGGTTATAACCTGTGCCGGAAAATGCTTTAACTTTTAGCCATGACGGCTTTTTTAGATGATTTTGGCTCAAAATAGATATTTTCTTGTTTGTCAGCGGTTTATCAGTCATATTTTTAAGCTTTTTTTTATATATCAATCAAGTATAGTAAAAAAGACACGATAATCAATAGAAAGCGGTGATTTTAACTATATTAATGGGAGATTTGGTTTTGAAAAAATATATTGGATTAGTTTTAATTTTAATTTTTACCGCCGGTTTTGTTTCCGCTGAAAAAATCAACAAACCTCAAATCAGGCAAATAGACTTGGATGTACAACAGATACTTTCCGGTGATCAATCTAAACAGGATATAAGTTTTTCCAAAGCAACCTCCTTCGATTCATGTAGTACTCAAATATTTAATTTATCAAATGATAATCTTTGGGCAATCGACCAATGGATATGGGGTGAAGAATGGTATTTTGCTTATATCGATCCGGAAATTACCTGCCAGTTTCCTTACCCTTTTGGTGTCAGGGAAGTACATTTTTATATGAATTATGATACTTCTTATAATTATGATTCAGCTGCATTTATAGATACTTTTATTATTCAATTATCAAATGTTAATTTGTCTGATATAAATTGCCCCCGACCTGGTGATAGTATAACTAATTCTATTCCATTTGAAGTTGTCGTTGATACCGGTGGTTTATGGGATATGACTTTTACATTATCAGATACAATCAATGTTGATGAACCATTTTTTGCTGGAATCTATATTGCTGATAAGTATCAACTGGATACTACCATATCAGGTACAGATACATCAATATATCCTAAGTCTTTTTATCCGGATATTGTTACCGATGAATTTAGTCCAGGTCCCAGAGATACCTGCCGTTCTTTAAATATATTTTTCGATGATACAGCTTTGACTTTTGTTGCATTGGACACATTAAAAACAATAGATAATGCTGACACAACTTATTGGTTCCCCGGAAGATTGGTAATGTTTGTAGATGGTATTCTTTTAGACCAACCGGCTCCGAAAGTTAAATTTGCCTCGCCGATAAAGCAAATAGGGAACTCTCTGTTACTTAATGGGGATCAAACACTTTGGGGAGTTGATTATTCCGGCTCAGAGATATGTGAATCATTTATTTTTGAATATAGTGATATAAACGAAACATACACTGAACTAATTAGTCAATTCATTTGTGGAACATCAATTTTACGAGATGGAATAAACAACAATGGAAACAGTGAACCAAACTTAGTAAAATGGGATGTTTCAAATTTACCAAAGGCTGGCTATGTTATAAAAATGACATCCATAGATACTCTCGGTAGAACTGATTCCGTTAAACAACAAGCTTTACTCTATCAGCCCATTCTTCCTGTTCCAGACATTCAGAGTCCCTCAGACGGAAAGATATTTTGTGATGCGATTGATTTCCTCTATTCCAACCTTGCTGATGAGCTTGATTCTATAAATCTATTTTTACATGAAATAAATTTGAATTATCTTGCAAAAGTTACACCCCTTTCCCAAAGTGACTATGGTGATGAGTTTGGGGAATATTACAATGCTCCGGTTGCGGCGGCATCGGCTTTAAATACATGGTATGATAGAGGTGTAACCGAACTTATGACTGATGGCACTAACCCGATTACTATTGATACGCTGGTTGAAAGATTAGCTCAACAGTTTATGACTCAAGAGAATTTTGGAACTTATGATGAAGACCTCTATATCGGCTTAGTTTCTTATTTAAGGTCAATAGGCAACTCAAAAATTCTTTTGGATTTTATGCATAAACCAAATTACTTTGATATACGCAAAAAAGTTGAAGTTGAAAACCAGGTCGTTCTATTAGGTCTTGGTAATGACCCCGGTAAGTGGGTAGTTGTAGAAGGGTTTAAGGAGTGGAGACTTATTGACGGTAGTTTCACTATCACTGTTATGGATCCAACCGCCGGAACATTTATTGATATGAATTTTGTAAATACATTTCCAAGTGAAGTTTCATATAATGGCAAGACCCAAAAGATTGATTTGATGGTTATGGTTAAATCAACTGACGAAGTTGATTATGGTACTTTAATTAGTGCTGATATTGACGGAACTGATGATTGGGCAATAGAATGGATACCTGAAGGTCTGACTGATAACAGCCCATACTTCTTGAACTCTGTTGGACATAAAGGAAGCTTGTCTGAAATGAATTCTGTACTTTTGAATTATTCCTGTTCTGAAACTTACGATGCCGGTGATTATAATGATGATGAATTGAAAGATATAAATGATTATCTGATGTTACAAACTTATATAATCGAACGGGTTTCTCCTCCTCTTGGCGGAGCATATAGAGCCGATGCCAACGGTGATAATAATATCAATATTGCTGATTTGATTTATTATCTTAATTTCTTATTTGGTAATGTATCTACTCCGGTTTATTGAAAAATAGATCAAGTAAAATTTGATAGATAATTGGGCAGGTCTCAAGAAAAGAGAGACCGCCTTTGTTCAAAGAACAGTATTTTTGGCTATTTTATAATCCGACCATTTTTTTCAGTTTAACAATTTCAGTATTCAATAAATGACGCCATTTCCCACTGCCCAAACCTTTAACGTCCAAACCTGCGAATTCTATACGAACCAATTTTAATACAGGATGCCCTACTCCTTTACAAAGCTGTTTGACTTCCCGTTTTCTTCCCTCCGTTAAAACTAACCTGATTCTAGCCCAATTAGGACCAACCTCCAATATATCAACCTTAGCTTTTCCGATAGCGCCATCTTCAAGTTTAATGCCTTTAGCGATGTTATCAGCGGCAGTTTCATCAAATTTACCTTTTACTTTTGCTTCGTAGATTCTTTTAATTTGATATTTAGGATGAGTAAGCCTATAAGCCAAATCACCATCATTAGTCATCAGTATTACTCCCCGAGTATCATAATCAAGTCTGCCTACCGGATAAACTCTGGTTTTTAATTTTTTCAAGTAATGAGCTACGGTTTTTCGTTTGAACGGGTCATGCAAAGTTGTCATTACTGATGCAGGTTTATTAAAAATCAGATATTCTTTATTCTCAACTGGGTCAACAATAGTCCCATTAACTTTTACAATATCCAAAGTTTCATCGACCAAAGTCCCCAGCTCTTCAACAGTTTTACCGTTGATAGTAACCTGACCGGATTCAATTAAGCGTTCTGCGCCACGCCGCGAAGTCACCCCGCAAATAGAAAGATATTTATTTATTCTAATCAAACAACAGTATCCAGATATTTGAATTTTCTAAGAAGCATCTATGTCAACAATGACAGATTCTTTTTCGGAATTTTCTTCAGGCTCATCAGATGTAGCTGAAGAATTTTCAGAGATAATATTCTTCTCGAAATCTTCCTCTGTTTCTTTATTTAATTCTTCAATGTTTAACTCATTTTCTGTTTCAATCAATTCTGATTTTTCAAGGGAGATATCGCATTCTATCTTTTGTTCATCGGGGTCATAAGTTCCATCAGCAATATTCAATTTCATTGCCATATTATCATAATCTTCATCTTTAAGATTCAATTCGGTTTGATTGGCTGGTTCTGAAGCTTTAATAAGTTCTTCGATTTCTGACATTTTAGGAAGGTCATTGATTTTATTTAGACCAAAGAATTTTAGAAATTCGGCTGTAGTCCCATACTGCAACGGACGGCCTACTGATTCAGCCCGACCGGTAATAGTAATAAGTTTTTTTTCGAGGAGATTATGTACGACTCCATCCGATGCAACTCCGCGAATTTGTTCGATCTCGATTTTCGTAACCGGTTGACGGTAAGCAATAATAGCCATTACTTCCAAAGCGGCTCTTGTTAACCTAAGTTTTCTACGACGTGCAAACAGTTCCTGCACAAAGCCGGTGTATTCAGGTATAATATAGAACTGGAATCCGCCGGCAATATTTCTAATCCTGAACGAACTTTCCTGTTCGGAATATTTATGATTAAGCTCATCAACTGCCTCGGCAACTTCTTTCGGTTTCATGTCTTCCAGAACTTCAGTAATTTTCTTGGTAGCAATAGGTTCTGGTGATGCTAATATCAATGCTTCGATAACCGACAAATTATTATTCATTATTTATTTCCACCTTTTCAAATGACTCGTTAATATCAACCAGATCAATAGCCTCAAAAGGTCTTTCAAAATCTTCACCTCTATAAATCCGAAGTTCCTCAAATGGGTAAGACTGCTGAATCATGATTCTTCTTGACCTGCAAAGTTCCAAAATTGCCATAAACGTGACAACCGCCACAATTTTACGGGGAACATCACTGAACAATTCAATAAAAGTTGCAAATTCCCTATTGCTCATATATGCCATTACAAATTTAATTCTATCTTCAATTGCAATTTCTTCGGTTGTTACGGCATGGACAATTTCTTCTCGACGTCCCTCAACTACTTCCTTAAAAGCCGTCAATAAATCAAAAAGTGTCGTGGATGGGATTTCATCTACTTTGCCTTGAATTTTCCCGACCGGTGATGGCGGGACAAAATTATATTCTTCCATTATCGCTTGTTCGCGAAGAATCTCGCTGGCTTCTTTGTATTTTTTATATTCAATCAATGCCATAACCAACTCTTCGCGTGGATCCATTTCTTCAGTATCGTTTTCATCTCGGGGTAGCAACATCTTGGTTTTAATTCTAATCAGAGTTGCAGCCATAAAAATATATTCACCTGCAATTTCAAGGCTTAGTGTTTTCATCATCTCTAAATACTGGAGATACTGGCGAGTTACTTTTGAGACGGGAATATCATAAATATCGACTTCTTCTTTTTTTATCAGGTATAGAAGCAAATCAAGCGGACCCTGAAAAATATTCAAATCTACCTGGTAATTACTATTGTTGCCATTGTTGTCACTTTTACCGTTGAGAGATAATTTCATTATTTCTTTTTCCCTCGATAATTTGTTTTCATCGCTGACCTGACTTTATCCATTACATTTTGTGCTCTCATTCTGGCTCTATCAGCTCCCGTAGCGAGTACATCCCAAACATAATCTTGATTTTTAATTAATTCAGCTCTTTTGTCTCTGATTGGAGCCAAAGCTGAATTGAGATTTTTTGATAATTTTATTTTACAATCAACACAACCCAATTCGCCGGTTCGACATGAAGGCGCTATTTCTTCCTGAGGATTTTTAGTATATACCTGGTGTAAAAGATAAATCGGGCAATCATCCGGATTCCCCGGGTCACCCTGACGTTGTTTGTTTGGGTCAGTATAGAATGATTTGATTCTTTTTTCTGTTTGTTTTTCAGTAAAATCCAATGGTATGTGATTATTAAAAGATTTTGACATTTTCCGATTATCAGAGCCTTTAATCAGAGGAATTTTGGTGAAAAGCGCTTCCGGTTCATTAAAGGTTTTTTTGTAGGTATTGTTAAATCTTTTAGCCAAATCTGATGCTAACCAAATATGTTTTTCCTGATCTTTCCCGACCGGAACTTTGTCTGCATTGTATAAACAAATATCAGCCGCTTGTAAAACAGGATAGCCCAAGAACCCATAAGAGTCGAGAGTCTCTTTTTTTTCAACATAAGTAGGCAGACGAGTTAAAGTAGGGACTGTTATCAACATAGAGAACAGAAGATGTAATTCAGCGTGTTCTTTAACCTCGGACTGGATAAAAATAGCACATTTATCAGGGTCAAGTCCCGAAGCTAAAAAATCAACAGACATTTGAAATATATTTTCCTTTAATATAGACGGATTTTTATATTCTGCCGTAAGCGCATGCCAATCAACAATACAAGTGTACATCCAATAATCATTTTGAAGATTGACCCAATTTCGCAAAGCTCCTTCCAGATTACCAATATGAAGTGCACCTGTTGGTTGCATGCCGGAAAGAATGGTCTCTTTTTTCTGTTTTTTGTCAGTTTTATTATCAGTCATTTCAATTTTTCACATACTAATACATATAATTCAGTTAAGGCAAATTTTATAACAATTCCAAATAAAATCAAATAAAACTTTTAATGAAATTTAAATAAATCCATTGACAAATGTTGAAATACAGAGAGAAGGAATTAAATCTCTAATTGAGAGGGTCCATGAATAAAAATGGTCGCCAGTGGTCAACAACTTTATTATTGAACTGAATAAAAGTAATAAAAGTAGGGCGGGAAGGTTTTTTTAATAGTTTCATATTAGCATGTTCAAGAGACCGGTCTCCCTTTTTGCTGTTACAGCGGGCACAAGCAGTTACAAGATTATCCCAGCTATCTTCTCCACCATATTTTTTAGATATTACATGATCAATAGTCATTGGTCCTTTAGTTGTGCCACAATATTGACACCTGTTTGAGTCTCTGGAAAAAATGTTTTTACGCGTTAACATAACTTTTTTCTGAGGAATTTTTTTATATTGCCACAATCTGACAACCGATGGAAGGCTAAAAGCTTTTGTTACAGTATGAATTTTTAACCCATCTGCTTTTTCAATCATTTCTGCTTTACCCTGAAATAACAAAACAAACGCTCGCCGAGCTGAGCAAATCTGCATCGGTTCATAATTCTGATTAAGCAGTAAAACCGGTTTGTTAATAAGAGAAACAGACATTCTGACCTCATATTTTGATAAAATAAATGCCAGGTTTCGTGGTGCATGTTCTTGAAAGTATCCTGGCAATAATGATGTCAGTCTCAGATGCAGACCAATTAATAACATAAAAAACAGCAAAGTGTATCAAAAGTCAATAGTAAAAATTAGAGATAACAAAAAAACCGTCCGCCAAAGGCGGACGGCTTACGAGATATATTATAAATGGATTTTATTTCTCCCCCGAGAAACAAAGCTCCCTTATTCCTTATCAGGATACATCTCTTTTTCAATACTGTATTTTTTAATTTTATCAAACAAAGTTGTATAATCAATTTGCAAAATCTTGGAACATTTTCTTTTATTACCGCGAACTTCTTTTAATACTCTGATAATTGTACCTTTTTCAGCTTTCATCTGGGCATAAGCACCAATCTCTTTGAGTCCGGAACCCTCGCGAAGCTGAATCTCGTTTGTTGTTCTTAAACGAATAGCCAAATGATCCGGAGCGATTTTTTTGCCTTCGGCTAAGATAACAGCTCTTTCAATAGTATTTTCAAGTTCCCGAACATTACCGGGCCAGTGATATTTTTCAAGCAGTGCAATGGCTTCTTTGCTTAAAGATTTTTCTGGTTTTTTCATGTCTCTGCAGAATTTTTTAATAAAAAATTCTGATAATTCTTTAACATCATCTTCTCTTTCCCTAAGAGGCGGAATTGTTACAGGAAAAACTGAAAGACGATAATATAAATCTTCACGGAATCTTTTTTCTTTGATTTGTTTATTCAAATCCATATTAGTAGCGGCAATAATTCTAACATCAACATCAACCGTTTTGTTGCCCCCTAATCGTTCAAAATTTTTCTCCTGCAAAACTCTGAGAAGTTTTGCTTGTAGAGAAATATCCATATCACCTATTTCATCAAGAAATATAGTGCCACCGTTGGCAATTTCAAATTTCCCCATCTTTCTAATATGAGCACCGGTAAAAGCACCTTTTTCCGAACCGAAAAGTTCATTTTCAAGAAGTTCGTGAGGTATTGCGGCACAGTTAATTGCGATATAAGGTCCGTCTTTTCTAAAAGATAATTGATGAATTGCTTTTGCGAATAGTTCTTTACCTGTTCCGGATTCACCCTGAAGCAGGACTGAAGCATCTGATTTGGAAACTTTCTGAATCAGCTTGCTGATTTCAATCATCTTTTTATTCTTACCGATTATTTGCTCAAGACCACTATCATCAAATTTCTCAGCCCGCAACAAACTGTTTTCCGCAATTAATCTTCTATTTTCCAAAGCTCGATTCACAAGCACGCATAGATGTTCTGTATCAAACGGTTTAGTCAGAAAATCATAAGCACCTTTTTTCATAGCCATAACGGCATCTTCAATTGTACCGTAAGCCGTCATAACTATCACGGCTGTATCAGTATCAACATCTTTAACACCGCCTAAAACATCAAGCCCACTCATATTAGGCATTTTTAGGTCTGTTAAGACAAGGTCATAACTTTTATTTTGGACTAAATCAATAGCTTTTTCGCCTGTATTAACAGCATCAACCCGATGTCCTTCTTCGAGCAAAGTTTGCTGAAGCATATTACGCATAGAGTCTTTATCATCGACGACAAGAATATTCGGCATTGTTTAACCCCTGGAATCAAAAGATTAAATTAACTATGTCTTTGATTTATCGGCTTAAAAAGGTATTGGTTAATTCCAATTCTGTGCAATTATAGAACAGATTTATGACTGGAAAACTGTTGGTTTTAAGGGATTTTTCGATAATTCTCAAAACTGCAATATTCAACTTTGAGAAAATAATATGGAAATTTATACTGGTCAGACAAACGACTTAAATCTAATGTTACTTTATAAAATCCTGATTTAAGAAAACGGGCAATAAATGATTTTATGACAATTCCATCAGGATTCTGCATATTTACAATTGTAAAACAACTATCTTCGACAATATTAAATTGCAATGAATTATCAATAGAAGATTGGTATCTCATCGGTTTTTCAACCAGAAATGAATCAAGGCGAGCGGCTTTTATGAGAGTGAAAATTGAATCTGTTAATATAATTTTAGGTTCTACCCATGCTTTTTCATAATAAACTGTTCCGGGTAACTCCGGTTGATTATATTTTATTGTCTGTTTTTTTCCACACCCAGATAAAATTATCACAAAAAATAGTAATGTATAAAAATATTTCATGGTTTATCTTATACGCCAGACAATAAATGTCTGTTGATAATCTCCAACCATAACTTTAGCTTTGTATCTTCCCGTTAGAACATGTTCTTCAGGTTGCCAGACAAAAGTATGATAACCTTTATTCATTACCGAATCTATCACAGGTTTATCAACCAATCCACCGTTGAATTTATAAATATCGATAGAAACTATAGCTGAATCATCTTTAAGTTCTACAAATAATTGATTTGATTTTTTAATATCAATTAATCCAATTCGGCATTCCCGTTCCCATTCTTTGTAAACAACCTTAACTTCCCCTTTTCTGTTAACATTTTTGCCACTTGCTTTATATTTATATTTCCCCGGTTCTACAAATTCCCCGTCATCATCACGTTTGTCCCAGTAATAATTATAATATCCTTTGCCTAATAGACTATTGACCAATTGTCTTATGATTTTACCTTTTTGGTCAAAAATATCAATCATAACCCTGCAAGAACTACTTTTTTCGATAGGAATCCAAATCCTCAGGTTTTCTGCATCAACAGAATCTTCGGGAGGTTTGGTAATATCAACTCGTGCAAAAGCTATCGCCGACAAACTTAATATCAATAATAATAATAATTTTTTCATACTAATCATTATACAATTAATTTTTAAAAAATAAACAAAAAAAAGGTGCCGGAATTCGGCACCTTTTAATTATAAGATATGTAGTATCTTATTTAATCAATAGCATTTTCTTTGTATCAGAAAATTCTTCAGCATCAATACGGTATAGATATATACCAGAAGACATAGCTGAAGCATCCCACTCAACAGAATGATTACCGGCAGTCAAATTGTTATTGACTAATTCAGCAACTTTCTGACCCATGATATTATAAACTGAGATATTTACAAAACCTGATTTCGGTAGTGCAAAACTTATCTCTGTTGATGGGTTGAACGGGTTAGGATAGTTCTGATGCAATCTATAGGAATCCGGAATTAAACTGGCAATAGCACCATCGACCTCTTTAAAGACCGGGCCGCTCTCACACGCTTTAGTAACATTATTAGCGGCACTATTATATGTGTTTGATGCATGAGTTACGTTGGTAACTTCAAAACACCACTCACCTTCACAGCTTTTAGTTTTATCGGTTTCGAATGTTATAGCACCATCAGCATCGGTTAGATCGCTGAAAGTTGCACCTACGGGTCCGGTTGCAGTAGCATATACTGTAGCATTTGCTACTGGCTGTCCTTCAGAATCATATATGTAGATAGTACCAATACCGTTACAATTAGGACCGGCATTTTTTCTGGTAACAATAATATCGTACACATACATAGAAGCAACTGTAGGCTCAGTAACTGTTATATAGTCAGTCTTGGTAGCAACATCAGAACCAATAGCATTAGTTGCTGTCATACTAACAGTATAAACACCGGCAGTATTATAAGTGTAGGTTGGATTCTGAGCGGTTGAAGTTCCACCGTCACCAAAAGTCCAGCTCCAACTTGTAGGAGCACCAGTTGAAAGGTCAGTGAAGCTTACTAAAAGCGGATAACTTCCGGCTGTCGGAGTTCCAGAGAAGTCTGCAACTGGAGCAATAGGTTCTGATGAGTATTGAATATACATCTCATCAATAAACACAGCATCAAGACTTCTTGCACCAGTACTCTGGTCAGTATCTACTACTCTGATATAAACTGTTCCGCTAACACTTGAAGGAATCGAAGCTGAATAAACCTGCTCGGTAGCACTATTAACAGTTACCAAATCTGTAAAGTTGACATTGTCAGTTGAATATGCAAAAGTGAAGTTATCACCATCAGAATTGTCTGATCGATAACCTTCCATATAAAAAGTCAAAGCTGAACTTGAGGGAATACTGAAGTCCCATTTATGTTCAAGATAACTGTATCTGTTATCAGGCTTGCCAACTGATTCACTTTCAGTGATCGACTCATAGGAATTATCACTGCTTTGTGTGTTAGTGTAATTCCCGCTTACAGTTCCTGCAACAGGAATGTCTGACAGAGCATAAGCATTACTAAATGGATCAGGTTCGGTCACTGTAATATAATCAACTTTAACTTCATCGTCAGAACCATAAGCATTAGTTGCTGTTAATGTAACAGTATAAGTTCCTACAGTATTATAGGTATAAGACGGGTTTTGTGCAGTTGATGTTCCACCATCGCCAAAAGTCCAGCTCCAAGAAGTTGGATTTTCAGTAGATAAATCGGTGAAACTAACATTTAACGAAACCCCGCCCGATGTTGGTGAACCAGAGAAATCTGCAACCGGCGGATTATTGACCGGAGCAGTAACTGTAATATAATCAACTTTAACTTCATCATCAGAACCATAAGCATTAGTTGCTGTTAATGTAACAGTATAAGTTCCGGCGGTTGTATAATTATACGAAGGGTTCTGAGCTGATGAGGTTCCACCATCACCAAAGGTCCAAGCCCATGAGGTCGGGCTATTGGTTGATAAATCAGTAAATTCTACTGTTACCGGAGTTTCACCTGAAGTAGGAGATCCGCTAAAACCTGCAACCGGTGGGTCGTTACTGGACCCTACTGCCTGATAGGCAGCATAAGCATCAAGCATACCCCAACCGTATTCTTCATCCCAACCAGTTGATCCAAGATCGACAGCAGAATTTTGTAAAATTGTCTGTACTTCCGCAGGAGTTAATGATCCATCAAGAGCAATAATTCCTGCTGCAACACCGGCAACATGCGGAGAAGCCATCGAAGTTCCTTGATAGAAATAATATGAGAAAGTTGTATAATCAGAGCCATCATGTGTCTGTTGCAGAACACCGTCAACATAGCCATCGCCATCCTGATCGACATTCACGTCGCCACCCGGGGCAGCGATATCAACTTCACTATTGTAAGTTGAATAACCTACAAGGGTACTATCTAATCTTACAGCTGATACAGAAATACACTCCGAAAAAGCAGCTGGATATTCTAAGACTCTTCTGCCGGAGTTACCGGCGGCACAAACAATAGTGACACCCATATTATAAGCATAAATACAAGCATCATGAACTGTAGTCGAAAGATATGTTGAGCCTAAACTCATATTGATTACGTCGGCACCATTATCAGCGGCATAATAGATACCATTTGCAACAACATCCATAGTACCACTTCCGGAAGCATCAAGCACTTTCACAGGCATAATGCTACAGTTAAAAGCAATACCGGTAACACCCAAATTATTATTAGTAGATTGAGCAATTGTTCCGGCAACATGAGTACCATGAGCATTGTCATCATTAGGATGTGAATCATTGTTGATGAAATCATATCCTTGGACAAATGTTGTTTGAGCTAAATCGGGAGCCTGGGCATAAACGCCATAATCTTCATAAGCTACACCACCGTCAACAACAGCAACAATAACACCTGTTCCGGTTGATAAGTCCCATGCCTGACCCATATTGATCATAGGCATATGCCATTGATAGCTATAGTAAGGATCATTTGGTGTAAATAAAGCTCTGTAAATATAATTTGGCTCGGCATATTCCACATTAGGGTTAGCTTTGAAAGCAGCAACCATTTGAGGAACAGTCTTTGCTGCTGGAATACCTAATGTTTTAAAGCCGCCTCGAGGACTAGCTGAAAGTACATTACATCCATGGCCTTTGGTAAATGCTTCTATACTTCTATTATCAGCATGAGGTTTAAATTTTACGACGATATTCCCCTCAACAAAATCAGCCCCTGACTTTACATTCATCTCTTTTACTTGGAAATCCTCTGATCCAAAAGCAGTACCTGAAATCAGAACAAGCAAAACAAGCATGGCGGTTAAAAAATTCTTCATTTTTCCTCCATTAAAAATTTGTTTAATATATAATTTTTGTCTATAACTCTCTCTCGATTCCTCCTTTCTTAAACGTAGTTATCCAACGAATATAAGATTTAATTATTTTGATTTGATTTTTACAACATTCATTCATGTGGACAATACACCTAATATTTTTTTTAATATAATATTTTTATTTTTTCAGTCAAGATAAAAAAATTATATCATAATTTTGAATAATTGCAATTAACATACATAAAATCAAAGATGCATCTAAAAATTATCTTTTTCACAAATGAAAATGTTAAGTTATATACTGCTCTATGGTTTGCAGTTTCTACATGGAGATAATCCTAAATACATCGCATTCTCACGGGAGTTGAACCTTCTGATTTTATTTTCATTTGCATTCCGAATGGAATTACATCCAGGGCGATGAAACCGAAGCGAACCCGACAAATTGATATAATAATCTTCTTTATGATATTTTACAGACCAAATGCCCATATCTTTATTAAGCACATTGCGTTGGGCGTCAAGCATCTTTTGAAACTCTTCACTTTGTAAATCATTATCTTTAAAAAGATATAAATGAGCCATACCGCTATCAATCATCATTTGATTTATAAATATTGAATCAACATAAAGAAACCCAAGCAAACGACCATATTTATCACGACGGCGAACAGCAAATTTTATTTCGCTCTCTTTCCCTAAAACATTTCTGCTTAATAGAGCTTTCGCAGAGTCATAATATAATTGATTTTTTTCAGGTGTATCAATTCCCAAAAGTCTTAGCTTGTCCCCGCCTTTTAGTTCAACCGTATCGCCGTCGATTACTTTAGTTATTATGAAACGGTCTTGAGGGGATTTATCAAAACCAACCTCTTCATAACACCTGACAATTACCAAAAAAACAATCAGAACAATAAGAATTGAAGCTCGGATTAGGTTTATTTTCAAATTATTCTGTTTCACCCGACACCTTAATTTCGGACCAACCCGAACTGGTAGGCTCCACCTGAATTAACATCTCTACTTTATCTTTTATATCTTCAAGATGCGTAACAAGTATTATTTGTGGAAACCTGTTTTTTAAATTACTTAGAGCCTTAATGATTAAATCTCTTCTCTCTCCATCCTGAGAACCGAACACTTCATCTAAAATAATAAAAGAACTGGACATCCCAGCCGCTTCGGTCAAAGATAATGATATTGCCATTCTCAAACAGAGATTCGCCAAATCTTTCTCTCCTCCGGAAAAGCGTTCAACTCCAAAATAAGAACCATAGTCAAGGATCTGAAGATTATATTTATCGTCCAGTTCAATCATATTATATTTTCCATTAGTCATATCAGAAATCAGCGTTCCTGACAGATTGGCTAATGTCGGGCGGATATTTGAAATTAAAAATGACCGATACTCACTGAAAAGAGATGTTAGTTTTTCCAGATGAAAATGAGTTGAGCGTTTTCTATCTAATTGTTCTTGTGACCTCATCAGATTATTACGCTGTTCTAATTTGCCTTCAAGTTCTTTAGTGAAAACTTTGTTCTCATTTTTGGCTGTTTCATATTCAGACCGGCTTTTATCAAATTTAGATTGAGTTGTTTCAAGCAGAGCTTTTATAGATTGCAACTCTTTTTCTTCATAATCTATTTTTTTTATTTCAAGCTCAACTATATTTAATTCTTTTGAAATGTCATTTTCTTGCAGTTTTTGCTTTTTAATCTCACTTTCCAAACCCGGAATACGCTTCAGCTGTCCCTCTATTAAGTTTAATTTGTCTTTAATTTTTTGAATTTTATCGACTTTTTCTATAAGGCTTTTATATAATTTGTCGTCATAATCAATTTCATGATATTGCTTAAGTTCTTTTTCTAATTCATATAATTTTTTATTATCTGCTTCAGTATTAGATAAAATCAGTTTTTTCTCAGCAGTTATATTTTTCAAATCAAATTCGTATTCAGTTTTCAATTTTATCTTATTGACTAAATCGTCTGATTCTTTTTTTAGAACTTTTCCCTGTTCAATATTCTCATTTAATTTACCAAGCTGATTTTTTTCTTTTTCTGATAATTCTCTTTTTTCTGTCTCGAGATGTTCTCTGATTTGCTTAATATCATTACCCAAAGGCCGCAGGCATCTATCACAAACAGAATCTTTGCCTAATTCTTTTATAGAAACAATCTGTTTATTTAATTTTTCCATTTCTGTTAAGGCTGATTTATGCTTTGCTTTTAGTTCTGAATAATTTTCACGGGCAATATCAAGTTTTTCTGTTATGTTTTTATTAAGAGTTTCCAGATTTTTTGGAAATGAGTTCAATTGCTGTTTTTTGTCTGATTCTTTTTTCGCAACTTGTCCAGATTTTATTTTCAGGTCATTTATTTTTTTAATTTGGTTTGAAACATTTATTTTAAGCTGTTTTTTTATGTCTGTTTTAGTTTTCGCTTCATTTAATTTTTCAAGTTCTAGTTTGAATTTTTCAAAACCAGTAGTCTGCTGAGTTAATTCTAATGCTTCTTTGGAAATCTTTGTTAAATATTTATGCTCCTTTTGATTAGTTTCTAATGATTCTATTATGTTATTTCTGGTTCTTATTAAAGAATCATTAGTTGAGCTTAATTTAATCCAGTTATTTTTTTTCTCTTGAATCTCTTTATAAGAATTGGTCTGCTTTACCATATCAGTTTTATTTTTTTCATAGGTGGTTTTTAAAACAAATTCAGAGGAATTAATTTTAGCGATTTTTGCCGTTAGCAATTCAATATTTTTTTCTAATTCCGGCAAATTTAGAAGTTGCTGTTCAATAAATTCTGTTTCTTTAGAAATTAGTTTTACGTCCTGTTTTACCAAATTAATGGCAGTATCTAACTTTTCTATTCCTAACATTCCGGCAAGATGGTCTTTTCTTTTCGATGGCTGTAAATCCGACAGGGCGTTTAACTCTTGCTGACGAGCTAAAAACGAGCTTAAAAAACCTTTCCAATCAAGACCTAATAGTTCCCCTATATATCCTTTAGTTTCACTAACACCAACAGACTCCGATGAATTGCCTCTATACAAATGAACATCCGCTTTATTGGATTTTCCCGAAATAGTTCTTACTACACGATATTTTTCTTCATTAATGGTAAAAACAAGCTCAACTCTTGTTGGCGACCCATCTGTTACAAATGATGATTTGATTTCGTCTTTTCCTGATCGGGCGGCTTGGTTGCCATATAGTACCCATGCAATTGCTTCTATGATTGATGATTTACCAGACCCGTTGGGACCTATAATCCCAATAATTTTATCAGGAAAAGATAATTTGAGATTTTTTATTACCCTAAAATTATCAATATTTAATGAAATAAGACGCATGAATCTAAAAAACAGACCAAAACCGAGTAAAGTCAAGTTCTTGTTGTAAATTGTGACTAACAAAATCAGACTTATGCTTTATATATATTATTATGTTATGTATGAGAGCAGGTCTCTCATTTTTTAAAATATGCTGTTCTCTAATAACGTATTTCGTGAGAGCTTGCAATCCAAATTGGAGGAAATACAAGCTGTATAGGTTCTTGCTTATGTAATGGAATTGATTATCTTGCCACGATGAAAAAAATAGCCATAATAAAACGGATATGTTGGGGGATTATTTTTCTTTCAACTATTTCATCCAATGCAAATGTTAAAAATATCCAACCTATCCATAAAGAGCATTTCGATTTTTATTTTACAAATACCGCCTACGTAGAATCTGCTAATATAATTTTGGAAAATACTCGTTTGCGTCTTATTGATATACTTAAAGACAGTCTTGATTATAAACCAAAAGTGTACCTTATCGAAAAGATAAAAGATTTTAATATACTTACCAGAGGTCTATTGCCGGATTGGGGAGCGGCGGCGGCTTTTCCGCAAAGAGGGTTGATTGCTGTTAAATCTCCTGATAAATTTAATATAAACAAGTCACTTGAAGAACTTCTGATTCACGAATATGCACATCTTGCGTTGGCGAAAAAATGCGGTTTTAATGTTCCTCCAAAATGGTTAAATGAAGGTTTTTCCATGTATGTTTCGATGGAATGGGGATGGTCCAATAATTTATCAATGAGTCGTGCGGCAGTATTTGGACAACTTTTATCTTTGTATGAAATTGAAAAAATGAATCGTTTTTCTGCAGGAAAAGCGGATATAGCATATAGTGAATCTTATCTTGCTGTTAAATATTTATTGGATGAATATGGTGTAAATTCTTTTAATATGTTGCTGAGGTATATTTCTCAGGGTGAAAAGCTTGACGATGTTTTGTCAAATTCAATTGGAGGCAATTACAAAGAATTTAATGAAGAATTTCTGCAACATATTAACAAACGTTATAATATAGTGAGTTTATTTATGAATACTTCCTTTTTCTGGATTGGTTTGGCAATTGTTGTCATTATTGGTTCTATTATACGTTACAAGAAACGACGTAAATATTTTAAAAAATGGGAAGAAGAAGAAAAATTTCATTCCACCGATTTTGATTATGGTGATCCTGATAATCCTGAACAAATTGACGATGATGAACCATGGCGAAGTTAAGCCATAAATTTGAATATTTTTTCTTTATTCTGATTATTAAAATATCTTGTTGGCTATCTCCGTGGGGAGCTGACAGATTTGGACGGATGCTGGGTGCAATTACATCAATTATATTATTTCCCCGAAAAAAAATTGCATTTCAAAATATAAAAAACAGAATTGGGAAGGATTTTTCTGATAAAAAAATTAATCTTATCGTTAAAGATGTCTTTCATAATATTGGTAGAACATTTGTAGAAGTTTCACGATTTAATATTTTAAGTTTTGATAAGGTTCGTGAAATTATAGTCCCCGAAGGGACTGATTTATTAGAAAAAATACATTCCGAAGGTAAAGGGGGAATATTTGTAACGGCTCATTTTGGGAATTGGGAATTGTTGGGATATTGGTTATTTTCTTTGGGTTATAAAGCGGATTATGTCGTTGCTACTCAGCATAATGATATATTTGATGAACTTTTAACTCGTTGCCGGAGAAATGTGGATTGTGGCTTGATTCGCCCTGGTAAAAATATCAGAGATATCTATCGGGCTTTCGATGCTAACAAATTTGTTGTCATATTACCTGACCAGCATGATTCAACTCAATCTTTGATAATGGATTTTTTAGGTGAACCGACATCTATCTTTAAAGGACCAGCTGTTTTTTCGCTTCGTACTGGAGTCCCAATAATTCCTATGATGATGCGGCGAGAACGATA
>JAYEHE010000063.1:0-5246 GCA_034659415.1 Candidatus Zixiibacteriota bacterium
TGAAGGTTCATCAGACACTTGAATAGCAGAATTCCAATTGGCATCGGTTATAGTAGCCGTAGAATATCTTATATCATATTCAGAAGCGGTACCAGTGCTGTCATCATCACCTGAAGCAGTCCATGTTAAAGTAATAGAATTGCTGGTTGGATTTATTGCATCAAAATCAGTTGCCGCTAAAGGAGCAATATTCTCTAAGTCCGTTGAACCGGAAACAACATTTGAAATATCAGACCAATTAGGGATTTCATCAGCGGTCTTAATAGCAAAATAATATGTCGTATTGACAGTAAGTCCGGTCACTTCAAAAGATTCCTGACTACCGGCAACCTGAGGAGCAGGAACACCGGATACCAAGGTCGCTGAACTAAAATTTTCATTATTAATATTAGAAGTTGAATAGCGAATCTCATACTGACTTGCCGTACCAGTGCTACTATCATCACCGGGGGCAGTCCAATTTAGGGTTATTGAATTAGTTGAATTGGCTCCGATTGAAAAGTCAGCTACCGCAACAGGTGGAACTGCTTCATCTTCAGTGGTTACATCAAATACATTCGAAAGACCAGACCAGTTATCGGCTTCGTCGGCAGTTTTGATTGCAAAATAGTAAGTCGTTGAACTGTTTAATCCGGAAACAACAAACGTTTCCTGTTCACCGGCAATACTTGGTGCCAGAGGACTTGGGACCACAGTACAAACATCCCAATTAGCATCGGTTATTAAAAAAGTAGCATAACGGATGTCATACCTATCAGCCTGACCAGTATTTCCATCATCACCGGGGGCAGTCCAAGTTAGAGTTGCGTCAGCACCATAAACATTAGATACTGTTAATGGATTCAAGCAGAAAAAAAGAGCCATAAAAATAAGCAAATTTAATCTTATCAATAAATTAAATCCGCGGTTAATAATTGTTGTGTCTTCCATAAACACTCCATAAAAAGGGTTTAGTTTTCTCTTTTTTAATAGGAGTAATTGCAAAAGATATACCAACCGTTACGACACAGTTAATCGCTTATCTTACATTAGGTTATACATTGTTACGAACTGTTATTTAGGGCGAATTGTACTTTTTTAGAACTCAAGTTTTGAACAATGGGAAGATGTTGAACAGAAAAAAACTGCTAAAAAATTTATTTTATATTAGATACGAAATATGTTAGTTCATATTAAAATATTTTATTTACTATCTTTATTCCAGTCTATATTTTTAAAATAATCTTTAGAGGATGATAGCCAAGTTGCGTGCATTTCCGTGGGTGTCTGCCGCCCATAAAATTTTATCAAGCAGCTACTTACTAAACGAATAAAACAATGAATTGTTCAGATAATATATTAACAATAATGGCATAAGATTAAGAAAATATTTTCCATATAATAACAATTTCTTAGCATTAATTGTGCAATTATTAATCACTTTTAGTATTAAAAATTCAATAAATAATAAATATATAGATAGCTAACAATAATATTTTTACGTTAAGCTATTGTAACTCTTGCATATAGATGTTTTACTTCACTGTTTTTCAGTAGTTGATAATTTCGGCTCATTTTTTGCTTATTAAGTTGTTGAATAAATATATTTAAACATCAAATTTGTGGAAGAAATTAGATGAAAAAAATAATTACAACAACTGTCTTGCTCTTATTATTTGCTTTTGTAACAAGCAACGCTGCCGTTCATGTTTTTCAACCAAATCCGGTTGATGCTTATGATTTAGATCATTACCGAGCTTATACTTGGGGAATCGATTGGGATTTTGGTGACGAAGAAATTTCAGCGGTTATCTTAAAATTCGACAACATCAGAAACTGGACAAATGAGGAAAACTCACTGTTCATACATATGTTAAACGATGTTTCTGCGGGATTAACTGTTTATCCTGATAGTGATCCTGCAATTAATGATTATTTTGGTGGGGAAGGTTTACTTATTGATGAATGGTCTGATACTGATCCTACTTCGACTAGTATTGATTTAACATATAACTTTGGTGATTTAGGCAATGATTTAAGTATTCTTCCACAATTTATAGATTACGCTTCTAACAATAATTTCGGGTTTGCTTTTGACCCTGATTGCCATTATTGGAATGACGGTATTTCACTGACAGTGATTACTGATACTCCTGAACCTGCCACATTATTCCTTCTCACTTTTGGTTTGGCTGGTGGCTATTTATTGAATAGAAAAAAACAATAAGTGATAAGCATATTATATTAAACCCGCCTAGGCGGGTTTTTTTTTGCTTTTTTGTATATTAAATTTAATGTATAGATAATTAAAACTTACATTAATTGACTCTCATGAACTACCGTTTTGGGTAATTCCAGATGGATATGCTCACCATCCCTTTTGGTAATAATAGCAGGTGTGCCAGTCACCGTACAATTTGATGGAACATCTCTCATGACCACAAAACTATTAGCTCCTATTCTAACATTATCCCCAACTTTAATAGGACCTAATAATGTGGCACCAGTGCCTACAAAAACATTGTCACCCAAAGTTGGGTGTCTATTACCAATATGTTTGCCTGTTCCGCCTAATGTTACATTATGAAAAAGAACGCAATTTATTCCTATAATTGTTGTCTCACCGACCACAACACCTGCTCCATGATCTACAAAAAAACCATGCCCAATTTGAGCTCCCGGATGAATCTCAAGTCCTGTCAAAAATCTGTTAATCTGTGACAATAATCTTGGCAGGAATGGTATTTTTAAATTCCACAATAAATGAATAAACCGATGGAATGTTATGGCATGAAACCCAGGATATAATAGAAATTCGATATTTCTACAAGCCGGGTCATTTCTGAAAATTGCTTTAATGTCTTCGATTATTGCTATCATATTTTATATTATCGACATATTTTATTAATTGATTATTATTCAAATAACATTGTAGATAAATATCTTTCACCTGTGTCACAAATCACAGTAACAACTGTTTTATCAGGACCCAGCTCTTTAGCAACTTGTAAGGCCGCCCAAACATTTGCCCCAGAAGAAATACCAGCTACAATACCATCTTTTTTAGCCAGTTCTTTAGCAGTCAAAATAGAATCTTCTGCCTTGACCTGAATTATTTCATCGACAACATCACTATTATAATTCTTTGGAATAAATCCGGCACCAATACCCTGTATTGGGTGCGCCCCCGGTGTTCCTCCTGACAAAACAGCTGAGGATTCCGGTTCCACGGCTATAATTTTACATCCAAATTTATCTTTCAAAACTCTTCCCGCCCCGCTGATTGTACCGCCGGTACCAACTCCGGAAACAAAAGCATCAAGATTAATATCGCCCAAATCATTTACAATTTCCGGTCCTGTAGTTTTCTTATGAATTTCAGGATTAGCTTTGTTTTCAAATTGAAGAGGCATAAAGTAATCTGGTTGCGAGGAAATCTCTTCGGCTTTTGCAATAGCACCTTTCATTCCATCCGAACCAGAAGTTAACACAATCTCCGCACCAAGAAATTTCAACAATGCTCTTCGTTCCAAACTCATCGTATCCGGCATTGTCAAAATACATTTATATCCTTTAGCCGCGGCAACCATAGCAAGTGCAATTCCGGTATTACCTGAAGTCGGCTCAACAATAGTTACCCCTTTTTGCAATAATCCTGCTTTTTCAGCGGCAGAAATCATTGCGGCTCCAATTCTATCCTTGCCCGAACTACACGGATTAAAACTTTCCATCTTCAGATAAATTGTTGCCGAGTTTTCAGCGTTAAGGTTATTGAGCTTTACCAAAGGAGTATGACCAATAGCATCAACAATATTATTAAATAACATAATTTTCTCCTGAATTTAATTTATATTACTATAAAGATATTAGAAATTATCGGACAAATTTTAATAAATTAAATCTTTAGTAAAAAACAAAGATTTGGCTTAAATATTTTTAGCTAAAGGATGAGAGTTTTCATTAAATCCAATTGGCTTCAAATTACGCAGGTTATGAACTAATTCTATTGATGGTCTTGCTGTCTCCAATCCAAAGCCCGCCCCGGCTAATGTTTTTTCATAGACAACCGTATGTAAATCAGCAAAACCGCCCGAAAACTCAATCTCTTTATCATCTACTGTAATTGAACGATATGTACGCTGACCCTTAGAACTAATATCTTCGGGTAAATCATTGCTGTCTATCGAAAGCAACCATTTTACTTTTGCATTCTCAAGTTCGATATATCCTGCTGTTTTCATTGGATTACTAAAATGGACTTCGCTATGTTCAACTTTTCCAAACAACCACATCAACATATCAAAAAAATGGATACCGATATTTGTTGCCAGACCGCCCGATTTTTCCAGTTTCCCTTTCCATGACACCAGATACCATGGCCCGCGCGAAGTAATATAGGTCAGCTCTATCTCTTTTTTTGATTTCGACTTTGATTTTTCCAATTCTTTTTTGAAAGCAATTATTGATGGATGAACTCTTAGTTGTAAAATAGTGTATATCCGTTTTCCATATTCTTCTTCCAATTCCTGCAAAGCATCAATATTCCACGGATTTAAAACCAAAGGTTTCTCACAAATAACATCAGCACCAATCCTCATAGCAAATCGGGCATGGGCATCATGCAGATGATTGGGAGAACAGATAGTTACATAATCAATCTCAGCACCTTTATCTCGTCGGCGAAGTTTTTCAATATGCCGGTCAAACCGTTCAAACTCAGTAAAAAAAGAAACATTATCAAAATATCCATCCAGAATACCAGCTGAATCATTTGGATCAATAGCGGCTACTAATTTATTGCCGGTATCTTTGATTGCTTTCAAATGTCTTTGAGCTATATATCCTGAAACTCCAGTAATTGCAAAATTTTTTGACATCTATATTCCCAAATTTTATATATTGTACAAAACAACTTTAAAACAGATTCAAAGATAATACAATCAGATATTATAGAAACAATTTTTTATGTTATCAGCAACAAAATTGCATGGGAGGTTTCGACGAAGAAATCTACTCTATTATTGTGTCTTTTTTTTTCAGCAAGGCAAGTCTCTTCGAGACTTTCCCTACAGGTAACTTACCCTTGTCATTCCCGACTCCGATCGGGAATCCAGGTTCTTTTTCCCCTGTCATTCCCGACTCCGATCGGGAATCCAGGTTCTCTTTTCCCTTGTCATTCCCGACTCCGATCGGGAATCCAGGTTCTCTTTGTCTTTATTGGTGATTTGCATACGCAACAGAATTTGAAATGTAAAAAAATAAGAAAA
>JAYEHE010000064.1:0-5239 GCA_034659415.1 Candidatus Zixiibacteriota bacterium
ATAATATTTCCGGGTTTGTAATCCAATTCTTTCTCTGCAATTTGCCAGCTAAAATCGCTTAGCTTGCTCTCATAACTACCAATATTTGTCATTATGAATTATCCTTATTTTGATATTTAAACCGTGATTTCCCAAATAGAGTTTTCAAAAACATAATCTGTCCTTTCCGTTGCTCAGAATATGTATGAATCTCCCATGATAGTCAAGAATTTACTTGTTTCCCTGAGTGATCTATTTTTATGAGTCAAAAATTACAGCCATTTTGCGTTGCCATTTTTCCGGAATGTGTTTCTGAGCATGCCTTGATTGGCTGTCTCATAAAACACTGTGTCTTTCAGTTTATGGCTCGGGATACTGAAAAATTGAGGGAAATAAGAAGCCCATCCCTTTGTTGGAGATGGGCTACAAGTAAAATTTTATCCAAATGTTAAATTCATAATAATCTTATGAGGCTTTTTTGCCTTTGTCCGAATGTTTAATCAGCTTGGCTTTTTTACCTTCTTTGATAGTTTTAGCAGTAATAACAACTTCGGCAATTTCCGGGTGCGACGGAATATCATACATAACATCAAGCATCGCTTTTTCAAAAATAGAGCGCAAAGCTCTTGCACCGGTTTTACGGGTCATGGCAATTTCAACTGCGGCTTTCAAAGCCTCGTCTTCTATTTTCAGCTTAACGCCATCCATCTCAAGAAGCCTTGTGAATTGTTTGCTTATTGCATTTTTGGGTTTGCTTAAAATATTTAGCAGTGCTTTTTTATCCAATGGTTGCAATGTTGCTGTAACCGGCAATCTTCCAACCATTTCCGGAATCAAACCGAACTCAATCAAGTCGGTCGGAGTTACATCATCCAGAATGCCAGGTGAGTTATGGTCAATAAATTTTTTGTCAGCTTCAAAACCAACTGTTTTTTTACCAACTCTGCGTGCAATTATTTTTTCAAGGCCATCAAAGGCACCACCACAGATGAAAAGAATATTTGATGTATTAATTTGCACAAAAGATTGTTCGGGATGTTTACGTCCTCCTTTGGGCGGGATATTAGCTATGGTGCCTTCAAGGATTTTCAGAAGCCCTTGTTGTACTCCTTCACCTGAAACATCACGAGTAATAGACGGGTTGCCGTCGCTTCGGGAGATTTTATCAATCTCATCAATATAGATAATACCTTGTTCAGTTTTTTGCTGATTAAAATCAGACGCATGATAAAGCCGTACGAGTATATTTTCGACATCTTCACCAACATACCCTGCCTCGGTCAACACCGTAGCGTCGGCAATAGTGAACGGGACTTTCAAAAATTTAGCGAGTGAGCGGGCAATAAGAGTTTTTCCGGTTCCGGTAGGTCCCAAGAGAAGTATATTTGATTTTTCAAGTTCTACTTCGTTCTTTTTTTTGCTGAACTGCAATTTAAGTTTGGCATTTATTCTTTTGTAATGGTTATAGACAGCCACAGAAACCATCTTTTTGGCATAATCCTGACCGATAACCCACTGGTCGAGAAAGTTTTTTATTTCTGCAGGAGCAGGAAGGTCTCTGATTTCTTCTGAATCTTCAGCGTTAGGAGCATTTTGAAGCAGGTCACTGCAGAGTTCAACACACTCATTACAGATGGAAGATTCGTGTCCGGAAAATAATTTCTTAACCTGTGAAACAGGTTTGCCACAGAAAGAACATCTCTGTGGCATTTGTGGATTTTTGCCTTTACTCATACAAATTATTTTTTCTCATCCCGAAGGTTATAAACTTTATCAATTATGCCGTAATCTTTTGCCTCTTCGGCAGACATAAAGAAATTACGGTCAGTATCTGTTTCAATTTTTTCCATATTCTGACCGGTATGATAAACTAAAAGTTCATTTAATTTCTTTTTAGTTCTTGTAAATTCTTCTGTCATTATAATAATATCAGAAACCTGTCCTTGAGTACCGGCTAACGGTTGGTGAATCATGACCCGACTATTTGGAAGTCCGGAGCGTTTACCTTTAGTTCCTGAGGCTAATAGGAAGGCACCCATTGAGGCGGCAATACCCATACAGGTAGTTACAATATCTGGTTTAATAAACTGCATGGTGTCATAGATTGCCATACCGGCTGTAACCGAGCCACCCGGCGAGTTAATATAGATATAAATATCTTTTTCTGGATCATCAGCTTCTAAAAAAAGCATCTGAGCTATAACCAGATTAGCGATACTGTCATCGATAGGGGTCCCAATAAATATAATTCTGTCTTTTAATAATCGGGAAAAGATATCAAAGGCGCGTTCGCCTCTTCCGGTCTGCTCGACAACCATCGGGACCAAATTATTGTAAATTTTGTTATCCATTTGTTTCATCTCTCCTTGTATGAATGCTATTTTTTCTTTTCAATAACCTTAGCTTTGCTACTGAGAAAATCGAGTATTTTTTCTTCCAGAATAGATTCTCTAATATCAGAAATTTTTCCGGATTTTTGAAGAGCATCTTTGGCTTGCTCCGGAGTCATTTTATAATTCTCAGCGAGTTTCATAATCAAATTTTCGGTATCTGACGGTAAAACTTCAATCTTTTCCTCGTTTGCCAGATGATGATATATCATATTCCATTGGAAAGTAGATTCCCCGATAGCTCGATATTGTTTCCGAATTTCTTCTTCGTTGAATTCTTTTTCCTGTTTTTTATAATCTTCGACTACTTTACCCAGATAATCATCTAAAATAGCCTGTGGAACGGGAATTTTATTTTTTTCAACCATTTGACTAATAATTAAACTGTTTTTGTGTTTTTTAGTCTCTTCTTCTTTATGATTTTTTATGTCCTCACGAATTTTAAGTTTCAATTCCAGAACAGTTTCACCCATTTTAACGGTTTTAGCAAAAGAGTCATCAATCGGTATGAGTGATCTTTCATTTATTTCTTTTATCTTACAGTGATAAACAATTTCTGCTCCAGCAAATTTCTTGTCCGAATAATCATCGGGATAATTAATTGTAATTTCTTTTTCATCACCGATATTCATATCTGGTAGATTTTCCTTGAATTCTTTGATAGTAAATTTATTTGAGAGGTCAATAACCGATGCAGGGAAATTATCTTCTTTTAAAACAAGTTTAGAATCTTTTAATTTTTTCAAATCCAGAACAACCGTATCATTTTCTTTAATAGGTCGTTCAACTTTATTAAGAGAAGAGTGTTGTTTTTGGAGCATTTCCAGATATTCTTCAACCTCTTCGTCTTTAGTTTCCGTTTCTAATTTTTCTATTTCAAGACCATCAATTTCAACTTTTTCAAGTTTTGGAAAAATTTCCACTTTGGCTGTATATTTAAACTCGCCGTTATCTGTTAAATCCATTGAAGTAACAGTTGGATATGAGGCGACATTAAGATTTTTTTCTTTGATTGCCTCAGGATAAGATTCTTTAAGAAGTTCGTCTAAAACATCTGCTTTAACTTCATCGGAATAAGTTTGTTTAATAACATTCATCGGAGCTTTGCCTGGCCGGAAACCTTTAAGGTCTGCTTTTTGACGAACTTCGATAAATTTTTCTTCCATTTTTTCATTAACTGTTTCAGCAGGAATTTCAATAGAAACTTCGCGTTGTAGCTGATCAAGTTCTTTAATTTCAATTTTCACAATTTACTCCCAAATAAAATTAAAAATTCAACATATTTATTCAATTAACTTACTGAATAAACATGTTTTACTCTTGCGAAAGGGGGGACTCGAACCCCCACTCGGTTAAGAACTGGATCCTAAATCCAGCGTGTCTGCCAATTCCACCACTCTCGCATTTGCCTGATAAGTTATGCCCTTTTTATGAAAAAGGCAATGTTTTCTTAATCTCAATTTCCTTAAACCATTTTAAATCTTGGAGTTTCATAGAGTTTGGACAAGTCAAAACCTGCCATGATTATGTCCCAAGTTCATGCAGAATGACAATATTAAATCTATTTGGGGATGAAAATTTATAATTTCAACACTCCCTATCAGGGTATTTTTATTGCCTGATTGATAAATAAATGATATTGTAATATTATATTTAGAAAAATAATATTTTCATTATATATTTAGGAGGTGAATATGAAGAAAATTAGGCTTTGTATAGGATCAAATGATGGCGATAATATCGCTAAAACACATATGGGCGATACGGAATATTTTTATATTTATGATATTTTTGAAAATTCTGAACATCTGTTTATAGAAAAAAGAGCTAATACTTTAAGAAATATGGAACATGCAAAAGTTGAAAAAATGAAGGGAATTATTAAAATAATCAAAGATTCTGATGTTCTTGTAGCTCAACAAAATAGTCCTAATTTTGTGAAAATTGCAAAAGAAACAAAATATCAACCGGTTGTAGTAAAAACGGAAAAAATACCAGACGTACTTATGACATTATGTAAATCATTTGATGAAATATATGAGCATACTACAAGAAGAAAAAACGGAGAAATATTTAACACTATCATTGAATTATAACAATTCTTGAAACACGATTAGAGGTAATATGAAAGGAAAAATAAAAATTGGCATAATCATCTGTGACCGATATCGAAGGTGTGCAGGCGGGAAATGTTTCAGGGCATTGCAAAATAGAGAAGGTGCGTTCGGTAGGTATGAAAATATGGAAGTTGATATTGTCGGATATACATCGTGTGATGGATGCCCGGGTGGAAATGTTGAATATGCTGTAGGGGAAATGAAAGGGAACGGAGCTGAGATAATCCATCTTGCCACCGGATTAATCGTGGGTTATCCTCCATGTCCTAATATCACGTATTTTCATGATTTCATTAAAGCGAGATATAACCTTGAAGTTGTTTATGGCTCTCATCCCATACCTCAAAAATATCTAAATATACATAAACAGTTAGGGACATGGGAGAGTAGCAAATGGCAAAAAATTATTAAACCATTATTAATTGATGAAAAAACTCGTTTATCCTATGACTGATTAAATTTTTCAACAAGCCTCTTGGAGTGGGGTACAATATTTACGGATTGTCTCTTTTTTTTGCAGACACATCTTTTTTATATTTCTTTTGCCTTGTCATTCCTTTTGCCCTTGTCATTCCCGACGCCGATCGGGAATCCAGGTTCTCTTTGTCTTTGTCATTCCTTTTGCCCTTGTCATTCCCGACGCCGATCGGGAATCCAGGTTCTCTTTTCTTTTAAAAGGCAAGTCTCTTCGAGACTTTCTCTACAAAGACTTTTCTAACGAGTATGTCATTGCGAGGAGTGTAACGACGAAGC
>JAYEHE010000065.1:0-5213 GCA_034659415.1 Candidatus Zixiibacteriota bacterium
CGGTAAAAAAAGGGATACATAATAATTTTAAATTCAGAAATTTCTTTTATGTTTTCCTTATTTTTTCTATTGCTGTCTTTTCTTTTCATGACACAATATTTTCTGGTGTTTTAGAAAGATACGAAAGTTTTATTATATCTATAACTGACCCGGAAGGGTCTATCGCTCTGCGATTAATCCTCTGGTCAGCCGCTTGGCAGGCATTTTTGCTGGATCCCATTACAGGAATTGGAATCGGAAACTTTAAAATAATCACCGAAATCATTCCTCAAATTCAGATGGCAACTTTATGGGAAAGAGTTGCCAATATGTCTGCTCATAATGTCTTTTTACAATATCTCGCAGAAACGGGAATAATTGGAGCTTCAGCTCTGATAGCTCTTGCAGCTAAAGGGTTAAAAAATGTTTTGCCAATGATCAAGATGCAACAATCGAATCAAAAACTTCAGGTCTCATCGGCAGTTTTTATTGCCATATTCATATTTTTTATTACAATTTTTTATACCCGTGATTGGACGTGGGGACAGGGCGGATATTTGTTAGCATTCTTTTTTGGATTAACCGCCGCACACAAATACAATCAAGAATAAACTATTCCTCTATCGCATAATTTTTTTTATTTAAACAAAACTCAGATAACTGCCTGCTCTCTCTTTATCTGGCAATCCTAATTAGGCTTTATCACTTTATCTGCGGTTGCCATAACTTCAATAGTCATATCCATAGTAGCAATTTCACCAATCTGAAGTTTCTCTCTCATATTGTGATAATCCAGACATGTTCCGCAAGATGCAAGGCGTGCCCCTTTTTTTAGCAATATTTCTAAACTATCAAGAACTTCACTGCCCTCGGTAGTAAGATTAATACCCGAATTCACACATCCAATTACATCAATTTTTTTATCAGATTTGGCTAAAGTACTTAAGAATGATTTCATAAGTTTTCTGCCTAAAACTGGATCACCGTCACCCATCTGGTCTGAATTTAAATACAAAAAAATCATACACACTCCTTTTTTAATAAATTGAATACACAATTTTATGTCTAATTTTGTAAAAAGCAACCGAGAAATTTATTATATTTTTATGAATAATAATTACAGTTCAAAAAAACCCGCCATTGAAAGGCGGGCTATTTTTTATTCAATATAGGAATTTTGTGGGCGGCAGACGCCCTCGTCTGCCCCAGCCTATAAATTGGCAGATAAGGACAAGGACACCTGCTATGCACATAACAGCCTGTTTGATTTAAAAATTATACAAAATTTTCATAATTGACATGATAATCAACAACTTATATGTTGTGGTTTATAATTTATGCTTAACGCTAAGTTCGGGAGACTTTGAATGCGTAAGAAACCTACGAAAAATAAAAAAGCATTAGTTCTTGGATTTTTAGAAAATATATCCAGTAAGATTTTTTCAGATTATCCTCAACAACTTACTGATTTGGTAGGAAAAAAGCATGGGGTATATGCCCTTTATAAGGGAAAAAGGTTATACTACGTTGGGCTAGCAACCAATTTAAGAGGCCGAATAAAACAACATCTAAAAGATAAACATACCGGAAAATGGGATAAGTTTAGCCTCTACCTCATTAAAAAAGCAGAACATATTAAAGAACTTGAAACTCTCATCATGCGAGTTGCTGATCCAACTGGAAACACAGTGAAAGGTAAACTGCCAAATGCAGATAATTTAAAAAGCAATTTAGAGCATAATATAAAATCAGCTCAAAACAAAAAATTAATAGATTTATTAGATCGAAAAGTAGCTAAGAAAAAAACCAAAAAGAATGTTGCTAAAAAATCTAAGACAAAAAAACAAAAAGCTAAACCAACTTTAATGCCTTACATAAATAAATTTAAAAAGAGTTTTAGAATTCGTGGGATATACAAGGGCATAACTTATAAAGCTATAGTGAATAAAAGTGGTACTGTACGTTTTAATGGAAATCTGTACAATTCACCTTCAGTTCCAGGTCAAGTTATAACTAATCGCGCAACTAATGGTTGGTTCTTTTGGAAGTTTAAAAATGAAAAAGGTGAATGGGTAAGATTGGATGAGCTGAGAAAATGAGATTAAGATAACTCACTCTTATACAATAATAAAAATATTCAATTGTTTATCAAAAAAGCCCGCCATTGAAAGGCGGGCTATTTTTTATTCAATATAGGAATTTATAAATTCCTCTTGTAAATACTTATGTTTCTGGTAATCCGGGTCAAGCGTATCCGGCATTAGCAGAAATTTAAACGGTTGGGTTTTATCTTCCGCCAAAATCGAATGACAAAGAGTACAGTCATAACCAATTGACTCATTTTCATCATCTATAAAAGATGAATTATGACACCGGAAACAACCATTCGTTTGATTGGCATGTCCGATATGGCTGGGATAAGTACCCCACTCGATATTCATATCGTGATGAATATTCCGTTTATATATATCCCGAAGAACAGTTATAGCGGCATCAATTTCTGCCATTTTTGCTATATGAAGTTTTGGATAGTTTGTTTGATAAAAGTGATGCATATGATTAGCAATACTACTCATAGCAGATTGCTGATCAGCATACCCTGGCATAATAGCCGCTAACGCTTCCCGTTTAAAATATGGTAATTCCCGATTTAGTAATCCTCGGCGAATCCGAGCATCAATTGCTTTACTAGGGTTTTCATATATGTGGGTCGCTCGGTTATGGCAATCAACGCAGTCCATCGTACGGGAATCAATAACCTCTGCATCATTAAACAGAGAGTTATTATATCGTTTTAGACTTCCATCCGGAAGTTGGATTTCCGCCCAAACAATTTTAGTTCGCTTCTCGTCTGCATAAGCGTAATGAACTTCATTTTCTTCAGCTATATGCCAATGCATGCCAGCTTTACCGGAAGTGCGTTCGGCATCTATTTTCATATTGAGAGTTGTATATTTGACCGTTGATTTTTCATCAAGATCATATGATACAATTGACTTCAATTTGTTGCCATAAAATTTATCCGGCCAGTGGCATTTTTCACATGTTTCCCGTGCTGGTCTGAGCTGATGAACCGGCGTCGGAATCGGTCGTTCAAGTAAATCAAATGTAACAGATATCATTTGCCAAGTACCATTTATTTTACTTGAAACAAGAGCACCAACACCTTCACCAACATGACACTCAACACATTTAACACGTGAATGAGGTGATTGTTTATAGGTCACCCATTCCGGATTCATTACCGAATGGCATGCGGTTCCACAAAATTCCGCCTCATCCATAAAACTTAACATCTGCATAAAAATACTGCCGAAAAAAACGATGATAAAAAGAGAAAATATTAGCACTATCCTAAACACACGAGAGCCATAAAACCCTTTTTTGACATCATTTTCATCAAACCGTAAAACCAATAACTCTTTTGTTTCTTTTCCGGTTTCTTTCTTTAGTTTAAACCAACCAAAAAGGATTAAGATAACTCCAATAATAAATAGTGGCGGCAGTAACATAAATGCAACTAACCCAATAAAGGCATTAGTTAAGAAACCAGTAAGACGGAAAAATTCAAATAGAAGTATCAAAATAAACGATGAGGTCATTAGGATGGCACCTAATTTCCCATACCATTTAATCGAAACAGATCTGATAAAATTTAGATATTTTCCAATCAAAACAGACCTCTACTTCCCTTTATACATACTCTCATATATCTTCTGCATTTTACCAGTACGAATTTTTTCTTTCAAATCTTTTGTAGGTTCTGCCAACCATTGATGCATCGGGTCGGTTTTAATCATATTGTCAATATAAGCATTAACTTTGGCATCATTAAATTTTCGTGCTTCGGGCAATAACTTAAAATAGAAAGTATGGGCAACGTCATAAATACCATGCCACCATGTATAATCAGGTCCCATCATAGCGGCACCGTGACGAGCACGACGGCCTTCATGATGCCAGAGTTCCCAGTAAACCCATTCAATTTCATTACTGAAAGCGGCTGGATTCTCGAGGAGTTTCTGACTCTTAACCAATTTAATTATATCGGTAGCCGGCTTAGCAAATTTCTCATTGTATAGTCTTACCGTTCCGTCAAACTGATAATAATGACCTTCTACAAAACGCTTGCCATGACATGTCAAACAAACAGTTGTCATATTTTCTTTTTTTACCTGCCAATTATCTTTCCTTTTGGAAATCGGCGGACGAAGTGTCCATGTTAAACGATCGCCAACATCATGAGTAACTGGTCTGTCTTTGGACGCCGACATATGACAGCTTGCACAAGTTGGAGCTTCATAATAATCAATGCCAACAACCCATTTATCAGCTTTAATATTCATTTCGTCTAAATGGGTATAATAAGTATTACCATGTTTGGATTCTTCGTATATTTCTTTCTGGGGATGGTCTGGACCAAGATGACATTTGGCGCATGCTTCCGGTTTTCTTGCCTGAGCCACATCAAAAGAGTGACGGGTATGGCAAACAGTACATGAACCTTTGGATCCGTCTGGATTTATGCGGCCAACACCTGAATTTGGAAAAGATTTTAAAGATAATTTGTTCGGTGAATTTTTGTCGATTTCAATTTTTCCACCATGACAGTTAGTACAACCAGTAATTGCAACCGGCTCGCCTCCGGCAACATGCGCAAGATAAGCATCTTTTGAGTCGAGAATTTCTCCAGCTGTTGCGTGATAAGAACTCTGAACCTCTTTTGATTCCTTTTCATGGCAACGGCTACAATCTTTAGGCGTTACCAATGTAGCGATATAAGCCCCTTCATGAAGATAAGCATCAGATTCACTTTTTTTTGCGGCGTGACAATCAATACAGGTCACTTTATGTGCGGCATGTTTAGATTGAAACCACTGATTATATAAACCAGTTGATTTATCTTTGTGGCATGTCATACATTTTCCTGCCACTGTTTCTTCTTCAACTGCCGCAAACAAACTGCTGATTCCAAATAATAGAATCACACTGAATAAAAAAATACTTTTCATAACACCTCCTGCAATATAAAGGGCAAATTGAGTTAAATATATTTCTGATAATCTCTTTATATTAATTTATATTATAATTATTACATAATTGTCAATTAAATAATTTGACTTAAATCAATAATTCTGGGGAAATAATTTTAATTTTGTATCGGGTTAACTTAGTCTTTGAAGAAATAACTCGGTATAAGCAGAACCGCGATCTGCTTCAGGCTTTATTTGGAA
>JAYEHE010000066.1:0-5200 GCA_034659415.1 Candidatus Zixiibacteriota bacterium
TTTACATTACTTAACTAAGCCGCGTTCAGAAGCTTCTATAAAATCAAGAACCGTTTTTATTTCTGGAATAATCTCAATTTCTGAATTTATTTTTTCTACTGCCTGGGTCGTATTCAAATTACTTTTGAAAAGAATTTTATATATCTGTTGCAGACCTTTTAATGCTTCTTTTGAAAAACCACGCCGTTTAAGACCAATCAGATTAAGTCCGACAATTTTCATCGGATAACCACCAGCTAAAGAATAAGGCAAAACATCCTGCTGAACTCTAAAACCGCCGCCAATCATTGAGTGGCAACCTATTTTAACAAACTGATGAACTGGAAGAACACCACCCAAAATAGCAAAATCACCAATCTCAATATGTCCGGCTAAATTTACAGAATTTGCCATAATCACATTGTTACCAAGAATACAATCATGAGCTACGTGTGCATAAGTCATAATCATACAATTTTCACCCACTACGGTTTTATAATGATAATCGGTACCGCGGTTGATTGTTACAAATTCACGGATAGTTGTATTATCGCCAATAATTGCCTGAGTAATTTCATTGCCGAATTTTAAATCCTGAGGAACAGTTCCGATAACAGCATCTTTGAAAACTTTTACATTTTTCCCAAGCACTGCGCCGGTTGCAAGAAAAACACCGGGACCAAGTTCTGTATTATCACCGACAATAACACCATCTTCAATTATTACAAAAGGTCCTATCTTGACATTATTCCCAAGCTCTGCTTTAGCAGAAACTATTGCTGTTTTATGGATTTCGTTCATCGGTCAATCACCATCGCCATAAAATCAGCCGAAGCCACAAGTTTTTCATCAACAAAGGTTTTCCCTGACATCTTGCATGCACTTCTTCTAAAAGATTGCATCTCAAGCTCAAATCGAAGCTGGTCACCAGGGACAACCGGACTGCGAAATTTTGCTTTATCAATAGACATAAAATAAACAACTTTTTCCTGAGGGTTCTCAATTGCATTTAATAGAAGTACTCCACCCGCTTGCGCCATTGCTTCCAGAATCATAACCCCCGGCATAATCGGATGTCCGGGGAAATGTCCCTGAAAAAAGGGTTCGTTGAAAGTAACATTTTTAATAGCCGTTACAGATTTTTCTGGAACTAAATCAAGAATTCTATCAATCAATAGAAATGGATAACGGTGGGGCATTATTTTTAAAATAGAATTTATATCAAACAAGGCGGCTGCATTTTTAGAGGCAAACTTTTTTGCAATTTTTTTCTTTTTATATAGCTCTCGCATTTTTTTGGCTAAGGCAACATTTGCTTTATGACCAGAACGTGCCGCCAATACATGACCCTTAAACGGAGCACCAATCAGAAAAAGATCACCCAATAAATCTAAAGTTTTATGTCGGACAGGCTCGTTGTAAAACCTGAGCGGAATATCATTTATTATTCCGGTTTCTCCCACAAATGCTTTTTCTTTTAAGTTGAGAGCAGATTTAATACGGTCAACCTCAATTTGCCCTAAATCTGAATCATAGATTACAATCGCATTTTCCAGTCCACCACCTTTTATCAATCCTGCCTCTTTAAGCATTTCAACCTCAGAGAGAAAACAAAAAGTTCTCGCCGGAGCAAATTCATCTACGAATTCTTTCTCAAGATCAACTAAGGTAGTGTATTGAGTTCCCAGAGCAGGGTTTTTATAGTCTATCATAAATGTAATACGAAGGGCGTCTGACGGAGTCACAACCAAATCGACATGTCGGTCACTTTCGCTGTACGCCATCGGTGAGTCTATCTCAAGATAATATTTATCTTCATCCTGGTCTTCTATTCCGGCTTCAAGAATTTTATCAACAAACGGTTTTGATGAGCCATCACAAACCGGCGGCTCAATATTGTCCAATTCCACCAGCATATTATCTATTTGAAGTCCCGCAAATGCCGCAAGAATATGTTCAACAGTATGAACCTTCGCTTCCCCTTGTTGCAAAGTAGTTCCTCGAGAAATATCCACGACATGATCAACATCTGCTGGAATCCATGGACTATCGGGAAGGTCAACTCTTACAAACCGGATACCGGTATTAGGTTCTGCCGGCTTAAAAGTCATATTAACACCAACTCCGGTGTGAAGACCTACGCCTGCTATTGAAATCTCTTTTTTAATCGTTCTTTGTTTTTCGTACATATTTTCTACCTTGAAATTTGGCACGAAAATACGATATTTATGAGCTATTCTCAAGCATTTTTATTAGTTTAAAATAAATTTCTCTTAGATATCCTTTAATGATTTAACCTGTCTTAGTTTACGAAATAGAGATATATACTCTTTGACCATTAGTTCTTCCGCCTGCGAAAGCCCTTCCATCATTGGAATACCAATTTTCAAAACCGCCCTGACCATATCAGCAGTAGTACGATCATACCTGTCGGCTAATTGTTTTAGCTTTTCTTTAAGCTCATACGATACAAAAATAGAAATACAATGAGTGCCTTTTATTTTTTCTGATTTTTTGGATTTATTGCTCATTCTCAATCTCCTAAATTTAGAATTTATTTACGTGATATTTTTCATGCCCTATTAATATTTGTGGTGATTTAATTTTTAGTGAAAATTTTGATTCAATCTCTTTTAATACTGGTTTCCACGTTTTTCTCTTATCTCTATTAGATATGATTTGATTTATTTGATTACAAAAATCTGACTGACAGATTATGCATTTATTATTTGATTTAGTTTTCAGTCCATACTCATGAGCAACAAAACCGGCTAATTCTTTTTTTAATTTCTTGAGTGCTCTTTTATGGACAGCCTCTAAGCGGTATATTTCTTTATTCGATTTTTCAGATATTTCACGATAAGTTTTACCCATATAATAAAAATGAATAATAAATTCCCGCTCATTGACCGAAAGTTTTTCAAGAGCAACTTTTACAGCTTTTTTTAATTTCTCAATTTTTTTCTGCTTTTCGATTATTTTTTGATTAAATAGCTTGCCGGTATTTAACCCAAATAATTCCATGAAATTCAAATTATCAGGTAAATCACTATTAAAATCTTTTGAGGGATCATGTCCAATATCAGTAATCCAATTTTGATATATAATTCTCTTTTTACTCATTCATCCTCCGTTTTTTTATGAGTAAAAAGAGTGTTTTTTAATGATTTGTCGATTACATGCAGGTCACTTCAAATTGAACTGTTTAGTGGATAACACTTTCACAACTCACTTCGTTGCCGTTGAATTACTTATATAAGTAAAAGAGATAATCAAAAAATTCTCATTTTTGCCGATTAATGAATAGATATGATATTTATGTGAAATATCTTATTTCTTGATTTTTGAGATATAATGTTTTATGTGACATTAAGTAATATTGAAAAAGGAAAACTGATTTGGATAATTTGGAAAGAATGGAAATATATTCTACGCAACTTGACCCTCAAACTAATGACCCTCTGTATAAGTTTAAGGAATGGTCAAATAATCTTAATTTCTCTCTTTCAAAAATGACTTATATTTCTTTAATATTCTTAATTGTCGGATATCCTCTTTTATCAATTGGTTTTACCGATGACCCGTCCAGCGTGTTAAAAAACCTCAACGAAGGCATGCTGTTATTTCTTTTGATATCAACCATCATCATGCAATGGTTGATATTTTTAATGATTTATGTTTCTGCTTTCAGGGAAAAAACCGGATTAGCTGGATTAGGTTTCAAAAAAATTCGCGGGGTAGATTTTTTATGGGGATTTTCTTTTCTTCTGGTAGCAAATTTAATATTATCAGGCGTAGCCTGGATTTTGGGACAAATCGGTTTACCTATGCCGGGGGAAATTTCTCTTTTAATCCCTACTGATACTACCGGACGAATTGTCTGGGTAGCTGTTTCATTGACTGCGGGAATTTGTGAGGAAACTGCTTTTAGGGGATATTTGATGACCCGTATAAAAATTTTAGGTAAATTTAACGGCTGGATTGTTCCAACACTTATTTCAGCAATTGTTTTTGGTGCCTGTCATGCCTATCAAGGATGGCCGGGATTTATTGTAATTACCTGTTATGGGTTGATGTTTTCGCTTTTATATCTTCGTACACGCTCTCTTTGGCCTCTTATTATAGCTCATTTTTTCCAGGATTTTGGTGCTCTATTTTTCCCTCAATAAAAATATTGATTGGAAATTATTGGTTATAGATGTATCTTCAATAAAATTTTGCTACTTGGAATATAATGATTAAAAAAATCGCTCTTACATCAGTCTGTTTCTTACTTCTGTTTTCAAATGTAAAATCAGAACAAAAATTTGAATGGAGTTTTTCACCAATATTACAAAAAAACTGGGGTAGTACTGAATATGAATTGAATGCAGAATTTCTTGCTTACGACCCAGACTCTATTATTATTTCCCGTCAAATTATTTCAATTTTAAATTTTCCACTGGATAGGTTTTCTGTCGGAGGTGAAATTGGGATAAATTCTTTAGATACTGCAAAAAATTTCTGGTATGCAGAAATAACTGGCACCATAAATATTACAAATCCAAACGAAAGCATGACTGACACTGATTGGGATAAAGTATTAGGCCGTTTTGATACCAAGTTCAGCTATACTGAATCAAACGCCGAGCTATCCGGACTTAACTTAAAAGTTGAAGCTGGCCGGGATATGTTCAAACTATATGGGATGAATATTGGCATGATAATTGGCGTTAAATATCAAAATCTAAAGTTTGACATCAACGATTTTTCTGGGTGGCAAAAACCATTTGATGATATCAATTTTGTCTATACCGATTCAATATTTGTGAGTGCATATATACCTGCTTTGACTTATGATATTATTTATACTACTCCATATGTTGGTTTTATCTCCCATAATAAACTGAACCGAAACATTTCTCTAAACTTGAAAGCGGCACTACAATCAGTTATTGTAAAAGATGAAGACAACCATCTACTTCGAAAAAAAATATCTACCTCATCCGGTTCAGGGATAGGTTTTTTGGGTGGAATTGATTTAAAATTTAAGTTGCAAAAATCTAACTCAGACATTCAGCCGTTTATAAAACTAACCGGAGATATTAATATAATGAAAGTTGAAACCAACCAAACCCAAACCTGGTACGGGGATGATCCCGCAACACCTGATATAGATGATACCGGCGAAGTTATAGATTCAGTACCGCATATTTTCCGCAGTAAGCAAATATCAGCTGGA
>JAYEHE010000067.1:0-5194 GCA_034659415.1 Candidatus Zixiibacteriota bacterium
AATCATATAGATGGAGTGAAAATAAGACTAGGCATGCCTTTATTGGATGATATCGAGAGCTACGATGAAATGATAGAAGCGATAGAGTTTAAATTTCCGGAATTGAAAGATGATGAAGGTATAGTTCGTAATTTAACACTGAGTGGATATTTTAATTCTGTGTCGTCTGATTTATTACATTCAGCACTATTAGGAATTACAGATATTAGTGTTGACAAGAAAACCGGTGTTATAAATATTGGAGTTACAACAGAGTATCCTGGTTTGTCACAAAAAATACTTGAAAGTTTTCTCGCTGAGTTAGAAAATTTCAATTTGTATAAGCGTGCCTCTCAAGCTAAAGATAATGAACAATATCTATCCAAGCAGTTGGCAAGTAGGCAAAATGAACTCAAACAACTTGAAGATAAATTTGAGGAATTTCAAAAAAATAATAGGGATTGGTTAGTTTCCAGTAACCCTGAGATTAATATAGAAGTAGCACGTTTTAAAAGAAAACTTGAGGTTAGTACGAAAGCGGTAATACTATTATATCAAGAATATGAAATGGCTAAATTGGAAGCTATGAAGGATATTCCAATTGTCAGAATTTTAGATACACCATCTATTCCGGATCAGAAAAATTATCCTAAACGAACACTTATTTTAGTTTTAATAACTTTGATTTCTCTATTAATGACTTGTTTTGGGGTATTAATTTATGAAGCTGTTTCACGGTATACTTCAACCGTGGATAATGAGATTTCTCATATGTTCAAATCAACCACCAATCGGGTTAATAAAATTTTCAGTACTCGTAGCAGAACTGAAAATAAAGATAAAGTAGATATTTGATTTGTCGTCTAAAAGCAATATCACAAAATTGGTTAAATTATTCTTTGTGAACACCAATTAATTTGTTTTGCGTAAACTTTTCCATTGCTTTTTATGAAAATATTGTATATTATCACCAAGCCCTTGAAAAAGGGTTTAATTTTTGGGAAAAGTGAAATCTTATTCCAAAAAGTCGATATTATCTTATGTTGGTGGGGTTCCCGAGCGGCCAAAGGGAACAGACTGTAAATCTGTCGGCGATGCCTTCGAAGGTTCGAATCCTTCCCCCACCACAAATATTATTTGTTTAATTTCTTCGGACAGTGACCAAAGTTTACTTTATCATTAAATCATTACAATAGCTTTTTATAATATCTGAAATGTTTTATTCTTTATCATAACGATTGCATTATTTTCGGACATTGAGGAATTTATTCTCTTAAATATCTTAATCATAGCTACAGCAATTTTTATATGTTAAAAAAACATTCAATTTTTGAGAAGCCTCTTTGCTTGTTTCTTTTTTCGTTAATTTTTTTATATTAGTCTCAATGAATTCAAATGGACAGAAAAAAAAGGCAGACTTTACCGAAGGATCAATAATCGGCTCTATCCTAAAAATGGGTTTGCCTTCGATGTTTGGATTTCTCAGTCAGAATATTTACACCCTGGTTGATACTTATTGGGTGTCAAGACTCCCAGAAGAGGAAGCGGCTGTGGCTGCCTTAACATTTTTCGGAACTATTCTTTGGATGTTTTTTTCATTTAATCAATTAGTCGGACCAGGTTCCGTTGCTGTTATTTCTCGCAGGTATGGCGAGAAGGAATATGAACTTGTTGAAAAAGCAATCAAAGAGACACTCTTCCTTAAACTATTTTTTGGGTTTCTCTTTGGAATTATAGGTTATTTCACTGTTGATGAAATGTTGCTTTTAATGGGTGCCAAAGACTTGGCTTTCACTCTTGGCGTTGAATACGGTAAGATTATGTTTTTGGGCATGGGGATTATGTTTGCAACCTATTCCATTTTTACTGCCATGCGTGGGGTAGCCAATCCGCAAATGGCTATGATTTTAATGATTGGCTCAAATGTTTTAAATATGATTTTGGATCCTATATTTATTTTTGGTTATTATAGCTTTCCTGCAATGGGAGTGGAAGGGGCTGCGTATGCATCGGTTGTCAGCTTTAGCTTAACTTTCATAATTGGTATGTATTTATTCTATTTCGACTATACTTCCGTAAGACTAAAACTTAAAAGTACTGTAAAAATATCACTGAAATCAATGTGGAAATTACTCAAAATAGGCATCCCAGCATGGGCAGGAAGTATGTCGTTCTCAGGGGCAAGATTGATTATCATGCCTCTTATTGCAACGTTCGGAACAAATGTTGTAGCCGCTTATGGAATAGGAAACCAAATAACTGCATTGGGAATAATGATTCTGGTTGGCATCGGATTAGGGCTTTCATCATTGATTGGGCATAACATCGGAAGCGGAAAAATTGAAAGAGCAAAAAAGACAGCCGACCAGGCAATCTATCTTAGTGTGGGATTAATGATATTTTTTGGAGTTATTTCTTTTATTTTCTCCAGTCAGATAATCAAATTGTTTTTTGAAGCTGAAGAAACAGTTAGAATCGGAACAATTATGCTAAAAATATTTGCTGTCGGTTATCCGTTTTTGGGAATGTTTTTTATGGTTGAAGAAATTCATATGGGGGTAGGATTAAATACCCCCACTATGATCATGAATATAATACATAGTTGGATTTTTGAAGTTATTCCTATTTATTTTCTTACTCAGTATTTAGGGTACTCAGAAGTAGCCATTTGGTGGATTATCACTATCGCCGGAACGATAACATCACTTATGTTTTATTGGTACTATAAGCGAGGGAGATGGCTCACTGTAAAAGTTTAGCAGATTAAATTTAGTTATTATTTCTTGTTAGATTTTTGGATTTTTTTCCATGTATCTCGCAAGGTAACCGTTCTATTAAAAACTAATTTATTTTCTAAAGAATCAGGATCGACACAGAAATAACCCTGTCTTTCGAATTGGAAGTTATCACCCGACTTAGCAGTTTTCAATGATGGTTCCAACTTACAATTTTTTAGTATTTTCAAAGAATCTGGATTAATATAATCAGTAATATCTTTGCCTTCTTCAATATCCAGTAGATTCTCTTTAGTAAAAAGAGCCTCATATAATCTTATCTCAGCATCAAGTGCATGTTCAGCTGATACCCAATGCATAGTTGCTTTGACTTTCCGACCGTCTGGTGAGGAACCGCCTTTAGTTTCTGGGTCGTAAGTACATCGCAATTCTAATATTTTTCCGTCAGCATCCTTGATAACATCGGTACAAGTAATGAAATATGCATAACGCAACCTGACTTCTCTGCCGGGGGAGAGGCGGAAAAATTTACGTGGCGGGTCTTCCATAAAATCTTCACGCTCAATATATATAACTTTTGAAAATGGTACTTTCCGTTTTCCGGCTGATTCATCTTCGGGATTATTAATTGCATCCATTTCTTCAACTTGATTTTCAGGATAATTTTCAATCACAACCTTCAATGGGTTTAAAACACCCATTACTCTCATTGCTGTTTTATTTAGTTCCTGCCTGACATAATATTCAAGTAATGATATATCAACCATGCTTGGTCTTTTTGCAACTCCAATTCTGTTACAGAATTCAACTATTGCTGTCGGGGGATAACCTTTTCGCTTTAATCCTGCCAAAGTTGGCATCCGAGGATCATCCCAATCATTCACATAATCACCATTTACTAATTGAATAAGTTTCCGTTTGCTTAACATTGTATATGTTATATTTAAGCGTGCAAACTCTATCTGACGAGGAGGGTGAATCTCAAGTTTATCAATAAACCAATTATAAAGTGGTCGGTGATCTTCAAAAGATATATCGCATAACGAATGAGTTATACCCTCGATTGAATCAGATTGTCCATGAGCCCAGTCGTACATCGGATAAATACACCAATCATCTCCAGTACGGTGGTGATTAGCATGTAAAACGCGGTACATAATAGGGTCGCGCATATTGATATTTCCGGATGACATATCAATTTTTGCTCTTAATGTTTTCGAACCGTCAGGAAATTCGCCGTTTTTCATTTTTTTAAAAAGCTCAATATTTTCTTCAATAGAACGTTCCCGATATGGGCTATTCTTACCCGGTTCGGTTAAAGTGCCTCTATATTCTCTTATCTGGTTCGGAGTCAATTCACAAACGTAGGCGTTACCATCATTGATTAGTTTGACAGCATATTCATAAAGAGTTCCAAAATAATCAGATGCAAAATGAAGCCTATTGCCCCAATCAAACCCAAGCCATTTGATATTTTCTTTGATAGCGTCAACATATTTGGTTTCTTCTTTGACCGGATTAGTATCATCAAATCTGAGATGAGTAACTCCGTTAAAATCTTTAGCAATCCCAAAATTTATGCAGATTGCTTTGGCATGCCCAATATGTAAAAAACCGTTTGGTTCAGGAGGAAAACGGGTAATAACTTTGCCGCCATGTTTACCTGCTGTAACTTCCTCACGAACAAATTCCCGTATGAAATCAACCGGAGCATCGGTTTTAGCATCTATTTCTTTATTACCATCAGGTTTTTCTGACATTTCATATTCCTAAGTAGTTATTTATTTTAGAAAGCAAATGTAATAATATTTTGAATTAGTTCAACCATAAAATTAGCAATAATTAACCCAAAAATGCACTTGCGTATATTTTATAAATCATTTAAATTCCCAATCTAATAAAGATTGATTTTGGCAGCCGGAGTGGTGGAATTGGTAGACACCAGGGACTTAAAATCCCTTGCTCCGTAGGAGCGTGCCGGTTCAAGTCCGGCCTCCGGCACCAAAAAAAATAAGACAAAACAACTTCAGGACATTTACCTCTTACAAATATCTAATAATTAACTTATAGAAATAATGATTTATAATTATGAAATCTTAAGACAATGACTCTAATCTTCATCACCGTTTTTTTGCCCAAGCATTTTGGTGAAATTCTGTAAAAGTTCTAAATTAAAATGCTTTTCTTCTCCAAACATTTCCTGAAGGGCAGGGAAAGCATTGTGTGCCGGTCGATATATTTTATTTGTAGTCATAGCATCAAATACATCGGCAATTCCAACAATTTTACTGTGCAGATGAATTTCACCAGCTTTTAATTTGTTAGGATAACCACTGCCGTCATCACGCTCATGGTGCTGAAGGACTGGAACAAGAATTTGTTCGGTTAGTAATCCTGTTTCCTTAAGTAAGTCATAGCCCATTTGGGGATGTTTTCTTATTAATTTAATTTCTGAATCAGTTAAGGGGGTCTTTTTTTCT
>JAYEHE010000068.1:0-5161 GCA_034659415.1 Candidatus Zixiibacteriota bacterium
ATGTTTTCTTAGGGTTCAAGCCCCAGTTTATAGCTGCAATTTCTTCGTTGGGAGAATCTTTTGCAAAAACTTTTCCTGAAGATTATATCGGCAATAAATATGACTCTATCCCAATGTTAAAAAATATAAATAATTATGATGACATAACAGCGGTCATTTCAATTGCTGATGGCAATTTAACTACCCACTGGATGGAATATGGCGGCAGTAGATTTGATGTTACAATAATTGGTGGAATTACAGCGGCAATGGTTACAAGTTATGATCCGTATATATCATCAGGGCAGATGTTTACTATGATTGCCGGATTAAGAGGAGCCGCCGAATACGAACAATTAATTAATATTGACGGCGGTGCATCACGAAGCATGTTGGCTCAGACATCATCACATCTTTATATTCTTTTACTTATAATAATTGGGAACGTGATTTATTTTCGTTCCAAAAGACAGAAAGGAAAGAACTAATGGATATTGGTACCATCGTTGCCGGTATCTTGACTTTGGCTATACTTTCTTTTCTGTATAGGGATAATCCTGTCTATAAAATGGCAGAATCACTACTTTTGGGGGTTGCTATCGGTTATCAATTGGTAATAGTTTGGTCAACTACTTTAGTAGATTTGTTGTTCAAACCATTATTTGGAAATATGGAATTAGGTTTAATAATTCCATTTATTCTGGGTTTGTTAATGTTGGCGAGAATGAATTCAAAAACATCGCTCTTGTCTAAAATACCAATTGGGGTAATGATTGGTTCCGGAGCAGGATTGGCTTTTCCAGTAATGCTTGAACAACGCATTTTAAAACAAATGTCCGCAACTGTTATGCCGGTAGTAACAGAGAATGGTTTCCCTGATTTTACAGCTATTATCGTAATTATCGGTGTACTATCAACATTGACATATTTTTATTTCAGCAGGGAACATAAAGGAATAATTGGTAAAGTGTCGAAAATAGGGACATACTTTCTGATGATATTCTTTGGTGCAACTTTTGGTTATACAGTAATGTCCCGAATGTCAACCTTCATCGGCAGGATAGATTTTCTTCTGACAGATTTCCTGCATATTCTGAATTGATATTTATGATATGTCCAAAATGTAAAATACCCATGAAAGAAGAAAAAAGGACATTTCACAAACAACGTAAATGGATTTGTCCTAAATGTAAAAAGGTTCGCTTTCAAGTTACATCTCAAAAAAATAATCAGAAACCGAATGAATAAACTGTCGTATGCCACAGTATCTGTTCAAAAGAAAGGAAAAATATTTTTGAATTAAAGAGATACTTACAAAAATGGGAGCGTTATATTGATTTTTGTTGACGATACTGCTTATTTTAGCTAATAATCATTCTTAATAAATTGATTGGTAAAGTACAAATGAATTTGAGACTTGAAAATATACGAAAAGTTTACGGCGATAAAATAGCTGTCGATGATATCTCACTTGAGATACCAAGCGGTGTCATCTATGGCATTATCGGTCCTAATGGTGCCGGAAAAACAACAACGATTCGCATGATTATGGATATCACCCGGCCCGACTCAGGGCAAATACTTATCGATGGGCACAAACCGGATGATGAATTTAAAAATTATGTTGGTTATCTTCCTGAAGAAAGAGGCCTCTATAAAAAAATGACACTGGTGGAAGTTGTTACCTATCTGGCTGAACTTAAAGGGAAAGATACAAAATACATAAATGGTTGTGTTGATGACTGGTTAAAAAGAGTTGATCTGCTTGAATATAAAAATAAAAAGGTCGAAGAATTATCAAAAGGGATGCAACAAAAACTTCAATTTATTACAACTATTATCCACGACCCCAAACTTATAATTTTAGATGAATTATTCAGCGGACTTGACCCTCTCAATATGGAAATTATGAAAGATATCATTTTGGATTTAAAACGAAAAGGGAAGACAATACTCTTTTCAACTCATGTAATGGAACAAGCGGAAAAACTTTGTGATAATCTATGTATGATATCCAAAGGGAAAAAAGTAATTGATGGCAAGCTCACTGACATAAAATCAAAATTTGGCAAAAACGCCATACAAATTGATATCGAAGGTGACGGCAAATTTATACGTGGTTTAAACGGGGTCAAATCTATGACGGAGTTCAACAATTATATTGAACTTCAACTTGATGAAAATACTGACACAAATGAAATACTAAAGAAAGTTGTTGAGAAAGTCACTGTTCGCAGGTTTGAAATGATTGAACCATCTCTCTATGACATATTTATTGATACTGCCAAAGTTGATCCGCAAGATATGTCTGCCGAAAAGGGGGGAAGCGATGTCTAAGTTTTGGGTTATTTTCAAAAAAGAATATGCTCAGGTCGTTAAGAAAAAATCGTTTATAATTGGTATTATTCTTACGCCGGCTTTGATGATTGGTTTTACAGTTCTTCCGGCTATGCTTGCCAGGGTAGAATCTTCATCAACTGAACAAATGGCTATTATTGATCAAAGTAAATTGCATATTGGTCAGCGATTTGCCGAGGAAATAGCAGAATACAAACTGGATGAAACCGAAGATTCATACTATGAAGTCAGACGTATCTTTGAAATAGACCCTATTGAAAATGAACGGTTCGAACAGCTCAACGATTCACTCCGAAATGAAATCATTGAGAAAAATATAAAATATTATTTTGTAATAAAATCGGAACCATTGGTAAATGATACTAATATTTATATGGTAACTAATTCTGATAATTTTACTACTATCAGAAGATTTGAACGTAAAATATCAAAAGTCCTGTCAACTTTAAGACTTACTAACGCCGATATCAACTTAGGGGTTGATTCAGTTCTTAATATTACCCGAAGAATTGATTTGAAAATAAAAGATGCAAAAGGGGAAGTTATTCCTTTTCAAATTAAATATTTTGCTGCCATTGCTATGGTTGGTATTATTTTCGGTATGATTGTCGGTTATGGGCAGATGGTTATGCGATCAGTAATTGAGGAAAAAAATTCTCGTATCATGGAAGTTATGATGTCCTCGGTTTCTGCCTTTCAACTTATGCTTGGCAAAGTGCTTGGATTGGGGGCGGCTACCTTAACTCAGGTAGCTATCTGGTTTGCAATAGGTGCCATTATTTCCACCCAAAAAACTGCACTTGATATCAGCCCTGCAATTGAACGGATTCTTTTTAATGGTCCAATAATTATATTTTTTATACTTTTTTTGGTCAGCGGATATATTATGTTTTCAACTTTCTTTGCTCTCATCGGTTCAATTGTTACTAACGAAAAAGAGGCACAGAGTTTCGTTATGCCGGTTACAATGTCTATGATACTCCCGTTTTTGGTGGGAATTTATGTAATTCAGGAACCGCATTCTATTTTTGCAGTTACCATCTCGATGATTCCAATTTTCGCCCCAACGATGATGATGATGCGTCTTGTATTTATTGTCCCTACCTTAAGCGAATATTCAATGTTCTCAGGCATTGTAGGTGAAGCGACTTTGTCATTATTGATTGTTGTGTTTTTTACTATTTTTATGATTTGGCTAACAAGTAAAATTTTCAGGATTGGAATTTTAATGCACGGTAAACGTCCAACTCTTCCTGAAATAATGAAATGGATAAAAAGTTAATGATAAAAACTTCCTTGAATAAAAGAGCATTTGCTAAATTCTTATTACTTTTAGCACTGTTTACTTTCTTTACCGCTAATTCAATTTATTTTTTCGAATTTCAATCATCGGAATTGTACGCCTCGGTTTCGAAAACATATGATTTCAATTATGAGACTAAAATCAAAGGTCCATATCTAAATCTAAAATCTGCTTTCCTTGTTGATTTTGAAACCGGAGATGTACTCTACGGGAAAAATACAAATAGGGTCAGACCGATAGCATCGATTAGTAAACTTATGGCGGCGATGGTTATTATTGATTCAAAAATTGACTTGAATAAAACCGAGACTATTTCAAAAAAAGATGCTTACCGTTCTTCGAGGTCAAGACTTAGAAGAGGATATAAATTAAATCTTTTGGATCTGCTTCATGCGGGGCTTATGAATTCTGATAACAGAGCCATGCGAGCATTAGCAAGGGCTACTTATGGTTCAAGAGTGAAATTTGCCGAAGAAATGAACAAAAAAGCAAGACGATTAGGACTAAAAAAAACAATTTTCTATGAACCAACAGGGCTTGATTCCAGAAATGTATCTTCTGCGGACGAAGTCGCCAAATTGGTTAATTATGCTCATGAGTATGATCTGATTGCTGAGATTACTTCAAAAAAAAGATATAAAGTTAAAATCCAAAATAGAAAAAATAAGTATTTGCAAATGGCGAATACTAATCTAATGATAGTTTCGCCATATAAAGTTTTAACCGGCAAAACCGGATATATAAGAGCCGCTGATTATTGTCTTGCAACTCTTGTGAAAAATAAAAAAGGTAAAAAATTAACAGCCGTAGTACTCGGTGTGCCTGGTGATAAATTAAGGTTTCGCGAGTGTCGCAAACTGCTTGACTGGGGTTTTAAAAATATTAATAAAATTAGCAGGGGAGAGGATGGAAAATAAAATTCTGATTACCGGTTCATCCGGAACAATTGGCTCTGCCCTCTGTATCAAATTAGCAACTCAAAAAAAGAAGTTCATCCCGCTTGATATAAAACCATTTTTATGGGATGATAAAATTGACAAAAAAACAATCCGGTTTGACCTTAGAAAATCTTTAACTAAAACAAAACTCCCATTCAAACCAAACATGATTATTCACCTTGCCGCAAATGCAAGAGTGCATGATCTTGTTGTCAATCCAAAACTCGCTCTTGATAATTACATGATGACCCATAATATTTTAGAATACGCCCGTTTAAATAAAATTGAAAAATTTATTTATGCTTCTTCAAGAGAAGTATATGGCGAGTCATCCAAACCGAAACGAAAAGAAAATGACACTCATATCAGTAATATAAAATCTCCCTATACAGCATCAAAATTCGGAGCCGAGGCAATGGTGCATGCGTACCATGAATGTTATGGAATTAAACCGGTGATAATCAGGTTTTCAAATGTTTACGGCAGGTATGATATTTCTGAAAGAGTAGTGCCTTTGTTTATATATTATGCTCTTAGAAATCGAGATATATATATTTTCGGTAAAGGTAAAAAATTGGATTTT
>JAYEHE010000069.1:0-5159 GCA_034659415.1 Candidatus Zixiibacteriota bacterium
CGTATCATTTGGATTGATTATTGAGTCTGATGCGATTGCATATGAGCAATCACAATTAGTAATTATACTGTCAAGTTTATAACTCTTTTGTCCAATATTATATATATAGTAATTATGGTAGATTTTATAATCTATTCCGACATGACCAAAATTAAAAATTCTTTCTGTAAAACCAAGTTCACATATTGCAAAAAGAGTAGGCGAATAAAATATAATTATTAGAAAAATAAATAAGATGGTTTTGTAGTGCTTATTCATTTACGAGTTCCTTGCTCAATAAAAAGCCATATTTTTGCATCCATTGGTCATTGTAACATTTGCTTAGATATCTTATCCCTGCATCAGCAAAAATGCCAACAATTAAACTGTCAGGACCTAAATCTTTGGCTACCTGTTCAATTGCATAGGCAACCGAACCAGAAGAACCTCCGCCGGAAATGCCTTCGGTTTTTGAAATCAATCTTGCTCTATTAAATGAGTTACTGTCAGAAACAGTAATGACTTCGTCAACAAGATCTGGCCTTAATGCTTTAGTGACAACGTCGGAACCGATACCTTCGACTTTGTAAAGATCACCTTCGACAACTTTATTTTCTTTTATGTAATCAGTAAATATAGAACCTTCAGGGTCAACTGCTATATTTTTAATATTCTTATTTTGTTCTTTAAGGTATTTGGCTATTCCGGAAAATGTTCCGCCGGTTCCAATGCCACAGACAAAATGAGTAATTTTACCTTCGGTGCCTTTCCAGATTTCAGGACCAGTAGTCAGATAGTGAGATTCGATATTGTCTGGATTATTGTATTGGTTTAAATCGAAATAGCCTTTTTCTTTAGCTAAGTTTCTTGCCAGCATAAAGCACCCTTCGGGATCATCATGAGTTGCTTCAGTAGGAGTGATTATAACTTCGGCACCGAATGATTTAATAAGGTCGATTTTTTCCTTACTAGTTTTTTCAGGAGTTGTTACTATTGCTTTAAGTCCCAATTTTGTGGCAACCATCGCCATTGCTGAACCAGTATTTCCCGATGTGTTATCTATTACAGTATCGCCTGGTTTAATTTGACCATTTGTCAAAGCTTTTTTTATAATATGTAAAGCCATTCTGTCTTTAACAGAGCCGGTAGGATTAAAGAATTCAAGTTTGACATAAACTATTGGACCATCAGGTTTAATTCCGGTACGTAGTCTAACCATCGGTGTATTACCGACCAAATCAAGAATGCTATCAAATTTCATAAGTTTCCTTAAATTCCTTTTAGCTTAATTTAATACAATTATTATACAACTTTCAATAATTTAATTTCATTTACTTTTACTTTTAAGTTGACTTAATAAACAACCGACAACTTATATGTAAATATGTACAAGTATATAAAAATTAAAATGATAAGCGAGTTTTTTAATTAACGAGGTGAAATAATGAAATTATTTAGATTATTTATTGTTTTAGGAATAAGCTTGTTCTTAATAATGAGTTGCTCAAAGAAACAAGAAGAAGCCGACAAGTTGGAAAAGGAAATGATGGAAAGTTCTGTTGATACTTTAATCGACACGACCCATGTTATTGATACTGTTGCTGTTGCGGTTCCAGAAGAAGTACCGTCAGAACCAGAAGTCGCTCCGATGCCAAAACAACCAACCGGTAGTGGATTTACTGTTCAGGTTGCTTCCTGTGAAGATGAAACTTATGCCAGATACTTGGTGGATTTATATACCACAAGAGGATATGAGCCGTTTGTTAGTGAATTTTCCATTGATGGACAAAAATATTATCGAGTTAGAATCGGTGTTTTTGAGAATTTATCCGAAGCAAAATTGTTAAAACAGGAATTAGCTGACAAATTTTCATTATCTACCTGGATAGATTTTATCGAGTTTTAACAGATTCAAATGAAAAGTCATACGGAATATTTGACCTTTAATACTTCCAAAAGACGGGAGTATATTAATATTACATCCGACATCGAAGAAGCTCTGGAAAAAAGCGGAGTGCAGGAGGGATTTATTTTGGTTTCGGCAATGCATATTACTGCCGGAATTTATGTAAATGATGCCGAACATGGTTTGATTGCTGATATTGATGAATGGGCTGATAATCTGGCTCCGTTTGGGAAAAATTATCGGCATCATCAAACCGGTGAAGATAATGGCGATGCTCATTTAAAAAATTTATTAATAGGTTCTCAAGTTTTTCTTCCGATTACAAATGGTGTTCTTGATTTTGGTCCCTGGCAACAGGTGTATTATGCTGAATTCGATGGAAAAAGGAAGAAAAGGGTAATAATAAAAATAATAGGGGAATAAAAAAAGCCCGCCAACGGCGGGGCTTTTTTATGCTATTTAATAAGTAAATATTATTTCAAATGCTTATTTAAAAACTTAACCTGAGTGCGGTAACTGGTGATGACATTTGGTCTTTTCGAAGTTCCGTGACCTTCATCGGGGAAAATCAGAGAATCTGCAATACCGCCATTATCATTTACAGCTTTTAAAATTTGTCGTGCTTCACTTACCGGAACGCGAGGGTCGTTTTCGCCATGAATGACCAATAATGGTGTTTTAATCAAATGAGCTTTATTTAATGGAGAGACAGATTCCAAAAAATCAGGGTCTGAAAGAGGTCCGTATTCGGATTCACGCAAAGCTCTTCGGTAAGCTTTTGTATTTTCTAAGAATGTCTTAAAGTGAGCAATACCGACTATATCAATAGCGGCAGAAAAGAGGTCAGGATATTCGGTTATCATGCCGAGCACAACATAACCACCATAAGAGCCACCTCTGATAGCCAGTTTCCCGTTTTCCGTGTATCCTTTTTCAATTAACCATTCAACGCCGGCTTTGTAATCTTTTAATGAATTTTTTCGGTTTTTGTAATTGTCTAAATTAAGATATTCTCTGCCATAACCGGAAGAGCCACGTGGATTAGGTGCTAAAATTCCAAAACCATTGAGCATTAAATACTGAACATTTCTGATGAAATATGGTTGATACTGGCTTTCCGGACCGCCATGGGCATGAACCAAAAACGGTATTTTTTCACCTTCTTTATAATTGGGTGGGAGATATAAGAAAGCAGGGACTTCAAGGCCGTCAAAGCTTTTATAACTGATTAATTTAGGTTCGTTAAATATAGAACGATCAATGCCGGCATAAATAGAAAAAGTAAGTTGTTTTAATTCCTGAGTATTTGGATTCCATTTCCATACATCGGGGGCATATGTCGGACCGGTAAAAGAAACAATACATGAACCATCTTTGGCAAAAGTACCGCCGCCAAGGATACCGTCAAGGGGAGGGGAAGGTAATTCTTTTTTTGATTCGAATTCTCTGAGTTTTAAGTGTACATAACCATTTTCGTTATAAGTTGCAGACATATATTTAAAATCTTTTGAGAATCCGAGTCCTTCAATTTCCCATTTGGGGTCAATCCAACCATCATTTACATAATTGACTTTAGGTGAACCGACATTCATAGTGGCAATCCTTGAGATTCCGTCAGAATTATCATTGCAGGTTAACCAGATCGTTTTATTGTCGGGCATTAGAGAGGTTGAGTAATAGCTGACATCTTTGTCGTCATCATTTATTTGTTGATACTCAAGACTATTCAAATCAAGAATGAAAACATCATTGTTTACGTTTGAGGTGAAATTTAAGATTATCATTTTTGTACCATCTTGAGATATGTCACCAATTGCGTTGTAGCCTCTTACGCCAGTTGTATCGCCAAATATTTTTTTGTATTCGCCATTAGAAACGTCCAATTTATAAATAAAGAAATCCCGTCCATTTTCTTCATTGGAACGAAAATAAACAAAAGCATCATCAGGTGAAAAAGAAACAGAACCATATTGGATATTAGCGGCATCTGTCAGTGGGGCAATTTGTCCACTTTGTGTATTCATAAGATATAATTGTGATTGTTCTGAGCCACCGGTTGAGGCACCGATTACGGCAATATTGTTGAAATTTGAGTTAACGAAAAAATCAATACCATCTTCGAAAGTGGTCAATTGATAGGGCCAGTTATTTTCTGTGATGCGATAAATTTGTGATGCTCCCGACATGCTTGATCTGAAAAATACATCTTTTCCGTCCCAGCTATATCCAGCTGGAGAATTTCCGCCAATCTGCATAAAAGTAGCTATATCCGGGATATATTCGCCGGAATTGAGCATAGTTTTAATTTCTTTGTTTTCTTCAGAAAAGATTAATGTAGAGAATGAAAGAATTGAGAGGATTACTACGAGGGAAATTATAAATGATTTCCGGTACATAAAAAACTCCTGTATAATTTAAGGTTTTATTTATGTACGTGAACTTATGGAAATTTGTTCAGTCTCGCAAGAACAATTAACAAACTGTAATTGCCAGAATTGCCTTACAAATGATGTAACCGAAAGGCTTTTTCATGTTCTGTTGGGTCTTGATTCACCGAAGGTGGATTGTGACCCAACAGCAAGAGTAGATACCGTCTTGGCTGTCAAGCGTAATTTGGTCAGGTTTCTCTTTTTTGGAAACCTGACATTTATATTTTATTAAAATAGCAAGCCTCAAGACAAAGAGAGACCTTCCCTACTATTTTGTGGGCGGCAGACGCCCTCGTCTGCCCCTTTATAAAAACTGCAGTAGTTCTTCTTCGCAGAACCCAAAGTGGTTCTGCCGGAAAATAAACCCACAGTAGGTGTGCGGTGGAGTATCCGTAGGTAAATCACCAATAAAGACAAAGAGAACCTGGATTCCCGATCGGCGTCGGGAATGACAAAGACAAAGACAAAGAGAACCTGGATTCCCGATCGGAGTCGGGAATGACAAGGACAAAGACAAAGAGAACCTGGATTCCCGATCGGAGTCGGGAATGACAGGGAAAAGAAAATAAAAAAAAGATGTATCTGCAAAAAAAAAGAGACAAATCCGTAAATATTGTCCCCCACCTCACTCCTACGGTGTGTTTCCAACTTGCAGTGGGAAGTAAATATTGTAGCCCACTGCACTCCTACGGTGTGCGGAACAGAATTGCGTATATTATTTAGCAGTTACTTTGTTGATTGTCTTTGAGTTAAGTTCAATAACCTCTGTTTCTTTTACAGGAACATTTTCTTCTTCAAACTTAACCCTTTTATAAAAAGCACAATCAAAACAGGATCTACTTGTA
>JAYEHE010000070.1:0-5153 GCA_034659415.1 Candidatus Zixiibacteriota bacterium
GCTCAAGCAATATTGATAAAAAAACAACTCTTTAAACCAAATTACGCTTGACAGCCAAGACGGTATCTACTTCTCTCCTATCGATATTGAGAAATGAATGGTTCTAAAAAATTATAGACACAAAAAAAACCTCTTCGTGTGAAGAGGTTTTTTTATGAAATATTATAATTTTAAATTACTGTAAATCTTTTGCTTCTTTAAGTTCTTTTAAATCTTTTAAATGACTTTGGGCTTGAGTCAATTGAGCTCTGGCTTTTGCTTTATTTTTTGCAACTTCAACAAAAGATTCCCAGACGGAGATATTTGCATCTACATTATCCGGATCAGATGATTCAACTGCAATAGCATAATTATATGCCGCCAGATATTTTTTTGGTTTAGCTTTTAGAGCACTTTTAAAAGCAGAAGCAGCCGAACTGAATTTTTCCTGCCCCAAATATATTTGGCCTAATAAAAATTGAGCATTGTAATTTTTCTTTTTTAATTTAATTGATTTCTTTAAGGCAGTGATAGCATCATTATTTTTATCAAGTTCTTTATAACCTTTGCCAAGCATAAAATAAGATAATTGATCCCCGCCACCGTTGGTGTGGTATTTCAATAATGTTTCAACCAAACCATTATAATTCTTTTTATAGTAATGAACTTTGGCTAAAGATTTCAGAGTCTCAGCATCATTTTCTTTTAATGTTAAGGCGGTTGTTAGAGCAGTTTCTGCTTCGGCGTAATGTTTTAATTTTAACTCAATCAATCCAAGGTTTTTAAAAGCATCTAAATTTGTTTTATCAATTTCTGAGGCTTTTTTGAACATATCTAACGCATCTTGATAATTTTTCTGTTCAAAATAAATAGCTCCAAGATTGATATAAGGATCTACGTAATTAGGATTCTGACCAATTGAACCCTTGTAAGCTATAATAGCAGCGTCAATATTGCCTTCTTGTTTGGCTTTGATACCGGTGTTATAGTGTTCTTTTGATTTTTCTTCATCGACAGCAGTAGCAGTAGATACAATAAGCATAGAAATTGCAAAGATGACCGACAAAGTAGAAATAAGAAATTTTCTGTTTTTGACCATAAGTACTCCTTTATTATTTTTTATTATAACGATTTATTATCATTTTCGTTCATGAAATTACAAAGAATTTCGATGTTTTTCAACATTTTTCTTAATTTCAGCATATTTCAGTGATAAAATACGTCCTGCAAGAATAGCGGCATTTTTTGCCCCAGGTTTGCCTATGGCAACAGTAGCTACTGGAATTCCAGGAGGCATCTGGGCAATTGAAAGCAATGAGTCCATACCATTTAGAGCGGCTGGCAAAGGAACACCTATGACAGGTAAATTGGAATGAGCCGCTGATACTCCCGGAAGAGCCGCCGATAGCCCAGCCATAGCAATAATCAAATCAAAACCGTTCTTCTCGGCGTTTTTAGTAAGTTCTTCTGTCCGTTTGGGATGTCTATGAGCAGAGCTGATTTCTATATTGCTTTCGATTCCTAATTTTTGCAATTGGTCGGCACAAATATCAGCATATTCAGAATCAGATTTAGAGCCTATAATTATAAGAATTTTTGGCATTTTAATTTCCTTTGTTTTTCAGTACCCGAAAACCGATATCTCTGCGATAATGGGCACCTTCGAATTTAATTTTACTAATTGTTCTGTACGAACGATTTAGGGCAGATTGCAAATTATGATCAATGCCGGTAATTCCTAAAACTCTTCCTCCTGAAGTAACCCAATTATTATTTTTTTTGATGGTTCCCGCATGAAAGACGATACAGTTTTTATCTGGATTTTTAGGAAGTCCGGAAATTTTTATACCGGAAGTATATTTTCCCGGATAGCCTTTTGAAGCCATCACTACGCATGCAGCTGCTTCATTGCGCCAGCTAAGTTTTCCGATTGATCCCAATTTCTTTCCTATTGTTGCCAGCATTATTTCAGCCAGATCGGATTTAAGCAACGGTAGCACAACCTGAGTTTCCGGATCGCCAAAACGACAATTGTATTCTAAAACTTTAGGTCCGGTTTTAGTGAGCATCAGTCCGACATATATTACACCTTGATAGTTTATGCCATCTTTATGAAATCCCTTAATTGTAGGAGTTAAGATATATTCATTAATTTGTCCCATAACTTTTTTGGTAGCAATGTTTGTAGGGCAATATGCACCCATGCCTCCTGTGTTAGGGCCGTTATCGCCATCGAATGCTTGTTTGTGGTCTTGACTGGGTAATAAAGTCAGAAGTCTCTTTCCGTCGGTAATTGCCATCACAGAAAGCTCTTGTCCTTTGAGAAAAGATTCGACAATAATCTTGTCCCCAGCTTTTCCAAAGATTTTCTTTACCATGATATCTTTTATGGTATTAGTTGCATCTTCGTGATTTTTTACAATGACAACACCTTTACCTGCCGCAAGTCCATCGGCTTTGATGACGATAGGAAACTCAACGGATTTACAGAAGCCGATAGCTTCGGCGGCTGATGAGAATGTTTTAAAAGGAGCTGTTGGAATATTATATTTTCTCATAAATTCTTTAGAGAAAATTTTACTTCCTTCAAGTTGTGCAGCTTTTTTCTCGGGTCCAAAAATCTTCAATTTCTTTTTTCTGAATTCATCGACAATCCCATTTGCAAGAGGAACTTCGGGACCGACAACTGTTAAACCGATTTTATTTCTTATTGCAAAATCCAGTAACCCTTTTATGTTATCTGCTTTTATTTTAACACATTTGGCAATACTGGAAATCCCGCCGTTTCCGGGGGCACAAAATATTTTATCCACTTTTCGGGACTGATTTAGTTTCCAAATCAGTGTGTGTTCTCTTCCGCCTGACCCAATGACTAATATTTTCATAACTTGCCTTTATATATCTATTTCTAACCATTTCAGGAAACATGAATTATATCAAAATGAGAATAATATTCAACACTTTTTTTATTTTTTAAAACAACTAAAATTAGAAATCGTCTAAAAATCATGAAGATAATCAGTTGACAAAGTTCTGGTTAATCTGTTTATTTGTCTTTTTATATGGTAAAAGTGAAAGCTTTTGGCTAATTTGAATAGAAATGAAATAAATATCAGTTTTTGAGGGATATGAGATGAGAAAACAAACTTTAATTGCTACTTTGTTAATTCTTTTAATATTTAATTTTTCTGTTTTTGCTCAGGAAGAAGAAGAATATCAACCTAATGATATTCTTGAGGTTAGTCTGTTTGGCGGTTTTTCCTCTCCTCAGGGTGGAATTACTGAATGGAATTATGGTTTGAACGCTGATGATGGATTTAACTTTGGTCTTGATGTTGGGTATTTCTTAAATCCTAATTTTGTTTTAGGAGTTAACTTTACTTATACCAAATTTGATATTATGGCTCCTGCTTCTTTTCCAGAAGCAGAATTTACCACTCACCGTCTTTATAATGGTAATTTATATTTGAAATATATTAAACTGACAACGAGTAATTTTGAGCCTTTTATTAAAGCTTATATTGGTGTTGAAAATCCAAAATTTACCACATATGCTCAACCACCAGATATTCAAGACAGATTAAGGCTGATCTCATACGATCCTGGATTTGCTTATGGTATATCTGCAGGTCTGTTTTATTTTACTTCTGACTATAGTGGTATATATATTGAAGGAAAATATCATGGAGCTTCAACGAGTAATGTAACTGCGGATTATCATGATATGAAATTTGATTTTAATGAAAACGTAAAGAAGTTTGATATTAATATTGGAATTAGATTTTTAGCTGGTTCCAAAGAATAATATTATAAGTATTTTTGAAAAAACCCGTCTTTCGACGGGTTTTTTTGTAGGGATAAATAAGCAATGAAAGCCGTGAAACTACTAATAGTTGATGATGAAAAAAATCAACGAGAACTTCTTTCAGGATATCTAAATAAAAAAGGTTTTACGGTTTTTACTGCTGATTCAGGCGAACAAGCGCTAAATGAATATCATGAACATTTTTCATCGTTAGCAATAGTAGATATGAAGATGTCAGGGATGAATGGTATTGAACTTCTTTCGAGATTAAAAGAGATTAATCCATTTATTCAGATTTTAATGCTAACAGCTTTTGGCTCGGTTGAGACAGCTGTTGCCGCTATGAAAGCCGGAGCAAATGATTATTTGACTAAGCCAGTTGAAGACCTTGATGAACTTCTAATAAAACTTGAAAAAGCTTATCTCCAAAACCAATTGATTGTTGAAAATAAAGTAATGCAGGAAAGATTGTCTGAGGTTTTTCCTGAAACTGAGATAATTGGAGAATCTGATGCTATAAAAGATATCAAAGAAATGATTTCTCTGGTAGCCAAAAAGGATGCTACTGTTCTTATAATCGGAACTTCCGGGACAGGGAAAGAATTAGTAGCTCAGGCGTTGCATGCTTTATCTGATAGAGCTAATAAAAGATTAGTCGCTATTAATTGTTCAGCTTTTCCTGAAAATTTATTAGAATCAGAACTTTTCGGTTATGAGAAAGGTGCTTTTACCGGAGCGGATAGAACGAAACAAGGACGATTTGAATTAGCCGACGGGGGAACATTGTTTCTTGATGAAATTGGTGATATGCCACTTTCGATGCAGGTTAAGTTATTAAGGGTTTTAGACCAGAAAAGAATTGAAAGGTTGGGTTCGGTCAAAGAGATTGAACTTGATATAAGAATAATTGCGGCTACTAATCGGGATTTGGGTACTATGGTTAAAGAAGGAAAATTCAGAGAAGACCTTTTTTACAGGCTGAATGTAATTCAGATTAAGCTTCCCGGATTAAAAGAAAGAAAAAGCGATATCCTATTGTTAGCAGAAAAATTTATTGATAAATCTTCCAGGAAAATAGGTAAAAAGATTATTGGTATTGATTCGGATGCGGCTAATATTCTTACTTCTTATGATTGGCCAGGTAACGTAAGAGAACTTCAGAATATAATCGAGAGAGCTGTTGTTCTTTCTCGTTCAGATACTATTACAGTTAAAGAGCTTTCAGGCTTGTCAAATAACTTGGAATTAAGTCCTTTAGCAAAAAGTGACATTATTCCACTAAGCGAACTTGAGAAAAATCATATTAAACAAGCTCTTAATCAGTTTAGCTGGAATATGAGTTTAACGTCGCAAAAATTAGGCATCCACA
>JAYEHE010000071.1:0-5132 GCA_034659415.1 Candidatus Zixiibacteriota bacterium
GATGGCCATAATATGGCTGAGATAACCAAAGCTTTAGATTGGGCAAGAAATAAAAATAATACCGGTAAACCGATAGCTGTTATTTTTAATACCATAAAAGGGAAGGGTGTTTCTTTTATGGAGGATATTGTCGGTTGGCATGGAAAATCACCTAACAGAGAAGAACTTGATAAGGTTTTAAAAGAGTTAAATCTTACTGATGCATTTGATGTTGAAGATCTGCTGGCTTATGGTGAAAATTATCAAGCTGAGGTTGAGAAAAAGCTTGAAGATAAGATGCCAAAATTCTCAAAAGACTTCTGGTGGAACAAAGCTGACAATATGAAAGTTGAAATGGATCCAACTCGTAAAGGATTTGGTAGAGCACTTGCTAAACATGGCGATGATGAACGCATTATCTGTTTGGGTGCGGATATTTCCGGTTCTATTTGTATCTCAGATTTTTATACTAAAAATATGGAAAGAAAAGATAGATTCCTTTCAATGGGAATTGCTGAACAGGGAGGAACAACAGTTTCCGCAGGATTAGCCAAAGAAGGGAAGATTCCGGTCTTTGGAACTTATGGCGTGTTTTCATCGGCAAGAAATTTAGACCAGCTAAGAGTCTCTGTTTGTTATGGCGATTTTAATGTTCTAATTGTTGGCGCTCATGGCGGTATCTCGGTCGGTCCCGATGGTGCTACGCATCAGGAATTAGAATCATTGTTCCAAATACCAGGTCTGCCTAATATGCACGTAGGTGTTCCGTGTGACTCAATTGAAACAGACAAGATGACCAAAGCCATGCTATTTGATATTCAAGGTCCGAAATATATTCGTTTTGCAAGAGAAGCTACGCCAATTATTACTAATGAAGACACTCCATTCAAGTTCGGCGAGGCAAATATTTATCGGTTCCGCAAAGAAGCTGAAAATATGCTTGATGCTTTTGAGATTAAACTTGCTTCAGAATATGAAAATGAGAATGAAGATTTAACCATTATCGCCTGTGGTCCGGAAACTGCCGAAGCAATCAGGGCGGCTTATATTTTGAAAACAGATTTTAATATTGAAACGAGAGTTATAAATCTTCATACTATTAAACCGCTTGACAAAGATGCTGTTATAAAAGCTGGCAAAGAAACAAAAGCGATTGTTACCGCTGAAGAACATCAAGTCGGTGGTCTTGGTGATAAGATAGCTGCTATAATTTGTCGTGAACGATCTCTTGATGGTAAGGCTTTGCCATTTGAAATGGTTGGCGTTAATGACCGTTTTGGTGAGTCAGGCAAACCATGGCAATTGATAAAAGAGTTTGGCGTTGCCGCTGAACATATTGCACAAAAAGCAAAAACTTTATTGAATTTATAGAGGGTAAAACTATGCAGTTTAGTGATAGAATGTCGCTTCTTGGAACCGAGTCTGCTTTTGAAGTATTAGCTAAAGCAAAAAAACTGGAAGCAGAAGGTAAGAAGATTGTTCACCTGGAGATTGGTGAACCGGATTTTGATACTCCCAAAAATATTTGTGATGCCGGAGTTAAAGCCATTCAAAGTGGACAAACTCATTATTGCCCATCAGGTGGGTTGCCGGATGCACGCAAAGTTGTAGCTGAGTATATTTCAAAAACTCGTAATACAACAGTCGGACCTGAAAATGTTGTTATTATGCCGGGCGCGAAACCGGTCATATTTAATGTTATTTTTGCCGCTATCAATGCCGGCGATGAAGTTATTGTCCCTAACCCCGGCTATCCTATCTATGAATCTTTGATTAACTATGTTGGTGCCAAACCGGTTATGATGCACTTGAAAGAAGAAAATGATTTCCGTTTTGATACCGATGAATTAAAAGCTCTGATTACTCCTAAAACAAAGATGATTATTATCAGCTCACCGCAAAACCCAACCGGCGGTATTCTTACAAAAGAAGATTTAGAAACGATTTACCAACTTGCGGTTGATAATGATCTATGGATTTTAACCGATGAAATTTATTCTCGAATAGTTTATGATGTGCCGTTTGAATCAATTTTACAAATTCAGGGGGCAAAAGAGAGAACAATCATTATTGATGGTATGTCAAAAACTTATGCTATGACAGGTTGGAGACTTGGCTATGGCGTGATGCCGGAAAAAATGGCTAATTATCAAACGCAATTGGCTATTAACAATTTTTCTTGTACTGCTACTTTTGCTCAATATGCTTTGATGGAAGCATTAACCGGACAGCAGGATGATGTTGAAATGATGATTGAGGAATTTAAAAAACGTCGTGATGTTATTGTTTCCGGTTTGAATAGTATCGATGGTATAAGTTGTTTGATGCCGCTTGGTGCTTTTTATGCTTTTGCAAATATAACCAAAACCGGAATGAGTTCGGCTGAATTTGCCAAATTTGCTATGGAACAGGCAGGAGTAGCCTGTCTTTCCGGAACCGCGTTCGGTAAATATGGTGAAGGGTATGCAAGATTCTCTTATGCTAACTCAATCGAAAATATTGAACTTGCTATTAACAACATAAAATTGAATTTGGCGAAAATTTAAGATTGATAATTTAATGTTAATCAAAAAGCCCGCCTCGGTGGGCTTTTTTTATGTTCTTTTTTAATTGATTATAATCACTTTTGACAATAATATTAATTTATGAATTATGCTTATGTGATAACTAATCTTACCGATTTGAATGCGAAACCGGAGTTTAACACCGAAAGATTAAGCCAGGTTCTTTTTGGTGAGGCTCTAAAAGTTCATAAAGAAACAAATGGATACTGTTTCGTTAGCCAATCTGATAAATATAGCGGTTGGGTTGATAAGCGTTTTTTATGTTTTATTGATATGGAAAAATATAATAATCTTTTAACCAATAAGAATTATATTATCAAATCAAAAACAGCCGAATTGATTACCAATAACGATGACTATGCAGTCCCTTATTTTTTGTTTTACTCTACCAGATTGAGACTTGTTGAATTAGAAAATAATTTTCAATTATCCTATCCAGATTACGAATCGGTTTTAATCAAGAAAGAACATATTATTCATATTGATGAAATCGAGATAACCCCCGAAATAATTGAAAATGAATGTATGAATTTTTTAGGTGTCCCGTATCTATGGGGAGGAGTAACTCCTTTTGGGTTTGATTGCTCTGGATTTGTTAAAGCTGTTTTTAAAAGGTATGGTTATAAATTGCCAAGAGACACAAAAGATCAAATTAAAGTTGGTTCAGAAATTGACCGAGGACAGATAGAAAAGGGTGATTTGTTATTTTTTAACAGGCATGTAGCAATTGCTATTAGTAATAGAAGATATGTCCACAGTTCAATTAGTGGAGCGGGAGTGAGAGTAAATTCTTTGGACAAAAATGATTTTAATTATCGGGCGGATTTGGATAAAGAATTTAAAATTGCAAGGAGAATAATCAATGCATCTTGAGGTGTTCAAAGTAGCTTTACCATTAAAAAAGAAATTTGCAGTTTCCCAAGGAGAAGCTACTGTTAAAACAAATTTGATTACGATTCTAAATAATAGATATAACGGTGAAGCATCCGGTTCAGTCTATTATGGTCCTACTTTGGATGAAATGGAAAAAGAAATCAATAAGGGTATTGAGCTTCTGAGTGAAATTGAACAACCTAAAAGAGAGACCTTAGATGTAATTAGTAATTGGGATATTCATCCTGTGGCAAAATCCGCTTTAAATGGAATGGTGCTAAATTTTCTTTCAGGTGAAACTCAAAGATATCCATGGGAAATTATGAATTTGGGTACTCCGGTCGGAATCAAAAGCTCTTTTACTGTTTCAATTGATTCTATATCGGAAATGAAAGAGGTAATTAAGAATTCTGAATATCCAATAATAAAAGTTAAAATGGGGCATGAAGAAGATTTGCTAATATTGGACATTTTAGATCAAGTGAAAGATAAAGAAATCAGAGTTGATGCCAATGGCGGGTGGTCATGTTCCAAAGCGGAAGAGATGATTTATTATCTGTCGCAAAAAGGGGTGAAAATAATTGAACAACCGACAGATAAAGAATTTGTCGAGGAATGGAATCATCTAAAAGGTAAAGCAGATGTTTTACTTATAATGGATGAAGGATTGAACAACCTGGCGGATTACGAAAAATATTCTAAGTTTATTGATGGTATAAATATCAAAATGGATAAAAGCGGTGGGATAGTGGAAGGCATTAAGCTTGCCAATACTGCAAGAAATGAAAATAAAAAAGTGATGCTTGGTTGTATGGTGGAAACATCTATCGGAATATCACAGTCAGTTTATATGTCATCACTGGCTGATTATTTTGATTTGGATGGTCCGTTGTTACTTGAAAATGACATTGCTCATGGAATTAAGTATGACAGGGAGTCTATTGAGGTTGACCGTGAAATTATCGGCGGACCAAAATTAAAACGTGATGTTATTAAAAAATATATCAAAGAATAATAAATTATTTTTTTTATGCTTGTTAATTGTAATAATTTATTCAAATGGATTTGCATTAGATAATACTGAGATAGAAATTATTTACCCTAAAGATACTCAAACAATATCTGCGGTAGATTCTACTTTTATTTTAGGGAATATACCTGATGTTAATGGATATCATCTAAGCTCTTTTAATATTAATGAACATCCTGTAGATATTCATGAAGATGGGGGCTTTATTGGATTTATTCCCATTACTCCTGGAATATTTATTTTTTATGTGGAGGCTAAATATCAGATTGACGAGGATTATTCTAAGAAAAATCCAAATTTTGAAAAAGAGATAACTCTTATAAAAACAATCCAAACAACAGTCCCGTCCCCAATAAAATCGCTGTCCTTGGACAGTTTAAAGATTAAGGGTGAATATGAGATTTCTGCAGAAAACAGATATTTAACAACTGGTGATAGAATTTTATTGTCTTTGCATGGAACCCCCAAGTGTAAAGCTTTTGCATCTATTCCCGGAGTCGCAGATTCAATACCGATGTCAGAATCTAATCCTCAGTTTCAACCATATTGGGGCGAGTCAATATTTGGAGCGGGAGCAGTTCCGGATTCCATGAAAATTCAAGGAATATATTTTGGATTTTACGATATTAAAGCAACTGACAGCATATCAGATGCTAAAATTATTTATCATTTAAAAAACGAGGATA
>JAYEHE010000072.1:0-5106 GCA_034659415.1 Candidatus Zixiibacteriota bacterium
AAAATAGAGGTCTATAAAGAACGTATTAGCCGTGGTGAAGTGGAAGATGCTAATATTGTTGATTATCCTTATTATGTTGTAAAATATATTGAAGAAATCTACAATACTACACTTTTGGAAATGTTTGATTTTACGGAAAATGCTTTTCAGATGCGTTGGCAGTATTCTGAACTTTTGAAAAAATACTCCAAAATCCTTACCAACATTACTGGCTCATTAAATTCAGTATTATCAATGATAAAAAACTATAACAGATAATATTTTTTGGTTTTACATATGCCTTCCTTTCAAAAACCTCCTAAAATTAGGAGGTTTTTTTAAAATTTATTCCAATATTGCCGATATAATAAAATGATTATTTTTTTATTAAAATCATAAGATTATTACAGGTATTTTGATTTATGGTAATTCTTTCTAGTAAAGTAAAAATAGAAGAAAAATTTATTCCGATTCTTTTGGATTCTATTAGAATTGATTCAATTTTAAGTTTTGATCTTTTTATAAATATTGATGGAAGCCTGGTTCTATATCGCTCTGCAGATTTACCTTTTACAGAAAAGAACAGATCCAAACTTCTTGAAAACAGAGTTGATAAATTATATATCTCTTCAGAGAACAGAAAAGATTACCAGAAGTATATTGAAAAAAATCTCAGTATTATTCTTCATGACCCTAAAATTTTAGAAGAGAAAAAAGCAGGTATCCTCTACGAAACATCAACCTCGCTTGTCAAGGATATCCTTGAACAACCAGCCTTGGGGGAGAATATTGAAAGATCTAAAGATCTTGTAGAAAATACCCTTAACTATATCTTAAAAGGAAGAGAAACATTTTTAAGTTTAATGACAATTACATCATTTGATTATTATACTTATACCCATTCTGTGAATGTTTGCACTTTTTCTATTGCATTAGCCCAACAAATAGGATTCAAAGATGAAGAGTTTTTGCATGAATTAGGGGTCGGAGCTCTTTTGCACGATGTTGGTAAGTCGAAAGTTTCAGAGAGAATTTTAAATAAACGCTCTCAATTGAATCAAATTGAATTTGAAATTATGAAAAAACACCCCAAATGGGGTGTCGATATTTTAAGCGAGACCAATCTTATCTCTGCATCTTCTTACTATCCTGTCCTTCAGCATCATGAAAGAGCAGACCGTTCGGGTTATCCTAACGGGTTAGAACTTGATGAAATGCATTTATATTCAAAAATAGTCTCTATAGCAGATACTTTTGATGCCTTGACATCGGAAAGAGTATATCAAAAAGCTATTGATTCTTTCCCTGCTCTAAAACTAATGTTGGATCAAAAAGAGCTATTTGATGAAAAAATTCTTATGAGCTTTGTTGAGTTGATGGGTCCTGATGGGCTAAAAAATATTTAAAATTTTCCTTAAACTAAATCTTTATTTTAACCTTAAAAATTCTTACTCTATAAAAAATCAATAGAGGAGAATTTATGAAAAAAATAATCAAAACCGAAAATGCTCCACAAGCAATCGGACCTTATTCACAGGCAGTACAAATTTCAAATAATAATTTATTATTTCTTTCAGGACAAATTCCATTAGATCCGAAAACAATGGAAATTGTCGGCAATACTGCATCTGAACAATGTAAACAAGTAATGGATAATATTACAGCAGTTGTAGGTGCTACGGGAAGTGATATGTCGGATATTGTTAAAACTACAATTTATCTGTGTGATATGAATGACTTTGCCTCTGTTAATGAAATGTATGCCACCTATTTTGATTCTAACCCACCTGCTCGGGCTACGGTTGAGGTAAGCCGATTACCCAAAGATGCCAAAGTGGAAATAGAGGCAATTGTTATAGTTCGTTAAAAATTAATATCCAGATAATCAGGGCTTGTTAAAAAAGTCGAATTCCTGTCATTGCGAGTCCGCCGTTGGCGGACGTGGCAATCTCTCTTTATATGAGATTGCTTCGTCGCTACACTCCTCGCAATGACAGACTCATTATACTATCTGTCACGGCAATTGACATTTAGCGAACGTAGCATAAGAGTAAATACTCTCTTTTATGTCAAGTGCATATTGTATTGAAGAAGGTGATAGTGTGTCATCAATCAAACAGGTTGTATCTGCTAAAATTGTTTGGTCCGAAGCATTACCAATGTGCAGGCTTCGATAGTTTCAATTCCATCAATATTTAATTTATCAGCTAACTCTTTATTTTCCGCACCCGGATTAAATATCACCCGCCTTGGTTTAAGTTTGATAATTTCATCATAGGCTTGAGCAGATATGGACGAATTGACATAAACTGTTAAAGTATCAACATTAACAGTTATATCTGATAAAGATTTTAACCCATCAACACCATCAACTGTATGTCCGGCAGGATGTATTGGAATTGGTTTATGCCCATTTTCTTTTAACATTTTTACTGCCTTAAACGAGTACCTATCTTCTTTTGGCGATGCTCCCAACACGGCGACATTTGAATTTTCAGCTGCTTTTTGCAAAATTTATCTCCTTTTAATTAATCAATTTTAATAAATGAAAACCAAAAATACAAGGTTCAGTTCCATTTTTTGCATTTTTAAAATTTATAAATTTCTTTAAATATAACAGCAAAATTACTATATTTCTCGTAACAGACTATATACCAATAGAATACAAGAAGAAGTAGAGAAAAAGAAAACTATCTGGAATTATATTATTTTTTTTAACGAACTTCTTGACAAGAAAAGCGTTAAAGTTATATTGATCGCTTGTTAGCACCCACTTTAGGAGAGTGCTAACAATTGAATATATATGATTTATTAAATGAATAAACATAGGAGAAACTAAAATGAATGTAAAACCTCTTGCTGACCGCGTAGTTGTAAAACCGGTAGAAGAAGTAGAAACCAAAAAAGGCGGAATTATTATTCCTGATACCGCCAAAGAAAAACCGATGGAAGGTGAAATTATCGAAGTCGGTACTGGTCGTTTGACTGAAGATGGTAAAACTTTACCGCTTGAAGTTAAAAAAGGTGACCGCGTTCTGTACGGTAAATATAGTGGTACAGAAGTTTCAATTGCTAATGAAGAGTATTTAATTATGCGTGAATCTGATATCTTTGCTGTTATTCAAAACAGCTAAAAAAATAAGGAGTTTAAATAATGGCTAAGATTATAAATTTTGATACTGATGCTCGCGCCAAGCTGAAGCTTGGTGTTGATAAACTTGCCGATGCTGTCAAAGTTACATTAGGTCCTAAAGGACGTAATGTTGTTTTGGAAAGAAAATTCGGATCTCCAACCGTTACTAAAGATGGTGTTACGGTTGCTAAAGAAATTGATCTTGAAGATAGTTTTGAAAATATCGGCGCCCAGATGCTTAAAGAAGTTGCTTCGAAAACATCTGATATCGCCGGTGACGGTACCACTACTGCAACCGTTATTGCCCAATCAATTTATCGTGAAGGTATCAAGAATGTAACCGCCGGTATCAACCCGATGGCTCTCAAACGTGGTATCGACTCTGCTGTTGATCATGTTAATGAATTTATTACTACTATGTCCAAACCGGTATCCGGTAAGGATGAAATTTCACAGGTTGGTACTATTTCTGCTAATAATGATAGAGTTATTGGTGATTTGATTGCCGAAGCTATGGAAAAAGTAGGTAAAGACGGTGTTATCACTGTTGAAGAAGCTAAAACAGCTGAAACTACTTTGGACGTTGTCGAAGGTATGCAGTTTGATCGTGGTTATCTTTCACCTTACTTTGTAACTGATCCTGATTCTATGGAAGCAGTACTCGAAGATCCGATGATTCTTATCTTTGACAAAAAGATTTCCAATATGAAAGACCTTCTCCCTATTCTTGAAAAAGTTGCCCAGAGTGGTAAACCGCTGATGATTATTGCTGAAGATATCGAAGGTGAAGCACTGGCAACACTGGTTGTCAATAAACTTCGCGGAACTATCAAAGTTGGTTCTGTTAAAGCTCCGGGCTTTGGTGATCGTCGTAAAGAAATGCTTGAAGATATTGCTATTCTTACTGGTGGTAAAGTTATCTCTGAAGAACTCGGCTTCAAACTTGAAAATGCAGTTATTGAAGATTTAGGTTCTGCCAAGAAAATCACTATCGACAAAGACAACACTACTATCGTTGAAGGTGCTGGTAAAAAAGACGATATCAAGGGTCGTATTACAATGATTCGTAAACATATTGAAGATACATCTTCTGATTATGACCGTGAAAAACTTCAGGAACGCTTGGCTAAATTAGCCGGTGGTGTGGCTGTTATCAATGTTGGTGCCGCCACTGAAACTGAAATGAAAGAAAAGAAAGCTCGAGTGGAAGATGCTTTGCATGCTACCCGTGCCGCTGTTGAAGAAGGTATCGTTCCTGGCGGCGGCGTGGCTCTACTTCGCGCTATCAAAAGCCTTGACAGTCTTAAAATCGAAGGTGACGAACTTATCGGAATGAATATTGTCCGTCGTGCCCTCGAAGAACCTATTCGTCAGATTTCAAATAATGCCGGCGTGGAAGCATCGGTTGTAGTTAATACTGTTATAGCTGAAAAAGATGCATATGGTTACAACGCTCAGTCTAATAAATACGAAGACATGATCAAAGCCGGTGTTATTGACCCAACAAAAGTCACTCGCACAGCTTTGAGAAATGCCGCATCTATTGCCGGTCTGCTTCTGACTACCGAAGCTGTCGTTGCTGACAAGCCGGAAGAAAAAGGTGATGCTGCTCCAGCTATGCCAGGTGGCATGGGTGGAATGGGCGGTGGCATGCCCGGAATGTACTAAGCAGCATTGCCACAGGCTGTTTGATTAGTTCATCAAAGAACTTTTTATATAAAGAAAAACCCCGGTCATCTGATCGGGGTTTTTTGTATTAATAATTGAATATTATTTTATGTTTACTTGTAGTTAATATCTCCCGCAGATACCGTCTTTCAAGTCAAGAGTAATTTGGCATGAAAGGCGTTTCTTTAATTAGTTTTTCTTGAGGTCAGGGGCCCTTAAGGCTCCTGACTTTTCTTTTAACGTAGGGAAGAACCCTTTAGCGGTTCTGCCACAGGCAATGCCTGTTTAATTGATGTATGTAAAAAATTATGATCACCCACCGCAAG
>JAYEHE010000073.1:0-5072 GCA_034659415.1 Candidatus Zixiibacteriota bacterium
TATCCAAAATGTCGAGGGTTTTTTCCACCTTCGGAGATATATAATCAGTTGGGAATATAATATCGTAGGCTCCATCTAATAGTTCAGGATTTGTTAATGCCATAACCATCATTTGAAAAAAGTGCACAAAATTACCAATTGTTTTCTTATCTTTATAATCATCAGTGATTTTCCGGCATAATAATATTTGCTTATCATCTATTTCGCATAAATGAGTTTGAATTCTCTTTTCGGGCAATTCTTCCTTGAGGTACTCTTCCTTTGTTCTTCGCAACACTATTGGAGATAAGCTTTGCTTTAGACCTTCTACGTTTTTATTGAACGTTTCATTTGAAACGCTTTTATCACCATATAATTTATTAAACTCTCTCAAAGGTTGAAGATAGCCAGGATTCGAATAATCCAAAATAGACCATAATTCTGATATAGAGTTTTCTATTGGGGTAGCCGTAGATGCAATTTTAAATTCTCCATTCATTGCTAATACGGCTTGAGCCCTCGCACTTGCAGGATTTTTTATAAATTGAACTTCATCACAGATAATCATTTTAAAAGAGATTTTCCCTAATATCCTTTGATTTTTAAGGTGAGATTGGTAACTAGTCGCCAAAAGGTCCCATTGCTTTAATTTTTCAATATCTGTTTCATTTAATTTCCCTTTAACCCGATACACAGTTATTGAGGGTACAAATTTACCTAATTCTTTAATCCACTCTTCTATAAGAATTGGTGGTACAATTAACAGGCTTGGAGATAGAAGTTTGCGCTCTTTTAAAAATGCTAATTTAGCCGCAATTTGAATCGTTTTTCCCATGCCCATGTCGTCGGCAAGAAGACAACCAGAAAACTTATTATCACGAGCCCAGTTAAGCCAGGCGTAACCATACTCCTGATATGGCTTTAAAGTATAATGATTTGAAAATTTATTTGATAGGAGTTCACTTAATTCTTCAGGTGGCGAAAGGGAAGAAGTAAGGCCCTCTTGATGTGTGATCTCATCAATATTTGATTTGGTTATAAGCCCTAAAGACGGTTCCGTCGTACTCTTTTTATCAATTATTTCTTTTAATTCGTCACTAATTATAATTTCCTGGCCGTCTATATTGATCGTGCATTTACCCTGTGCTTCCGCTTTATCAATAAGTTCCTTGATATCTTTTGCGTTATCCTTATTTATTTTTAGTGATTTAACATTATTTATTTCTTCTTCTTGTGCGCCTTCGACTTCAGGTATTAGTGGTAAAAGATCTATGTTTATCCAGTCCGTTCCATCTTCACCTTGAAAAGCGCTAATCTTTGGTGCATAAAGAATGCCATATCCAACAACACGTTCACTATAATCATCAAGATTAAAACCATCTAGATATTCTTCTGGTTGATTTAGAAGTAAATGTCTCTCCTCTTTTGTAAAATGAGACTTTTTTCTGAAAGAATTTACGGCTTTTTTGGCTTCTTCACCTAGAATGTATCGTTTTCTTTCAGTACCCTCCCCAGAAACAGTAAATATTTCCTGAAATTCAGGTGATGAGGTAATAAGATCTTCAAATTCCTGATTGTTTCCTGATTCTAAATCAAATCCAAGATCAATACCACCATCTGGTGATGGAGAGAATTTAGGCCTTACCGTTTCAACATCCTCAATGGTTTCTTTCTTAATCCTTCCTTTTGTGATTTCAACATCACCAAGTTCAGTGAGTCTTCGTATTTTTCCTCCGATACGAAATTTGTTCTCTTGGTCATAGGGCCCATTTTGTTCATAGTTAATTATTATACGACATGCCGCGGTTTGCTCTCTTGATAGAATAAATGTATTTCCGTTTAAATCCGTGATTATTGGACTGGTAACTATTTTTTCTGCTGAATTACTTCCATCTTTGAATTCATAGTTGATAATAAACCTAAATTGGCTGCTGCGAAAAGACCCTCTAGATTCTATTTTAAGAACCCCGTCACCCTCTGATGGGATTTCGATAAATTGCATTAACTCAGGAGACAATAGCAGTGTGTTTTCTTCTTCATCAATACCGCTTCTTGATGGAGCTCCGGAATCGTATATTGTATTTATAGGAATCGTGAACGCTTTTTCTTTTATTAATATTATGTTTGCATCAATTAGTGATTTTATTTCATATTTCAGCCCTTGATAAATTTCCCAGTATTCGTTGTCTGTTCCGGACACTAGTTTGCCATTATCATCGTATACATACAGAGTTACACTATTAAAATTATATTTTGATGTAATCATTTACTTAAAGCTATTTTGATTAAACGGTTTACTCGTTCAGTCCAGACATTACCCCAATGTGGAACCCAACCTTCACCATGCTCTGGCCCGGCACCCGGGTTGATAACCTTATCCCGAAATTTTAGATCTCTATCGAGATTAGTTACACTATTTGGAATTCTCACCTTACCTTTTGGATAGACATATATTGCGCCTATGTCCCTAAATTCAATAAACTCATATTTCCCAATTTCAATCGAAAAAGCTGCTATTTCATAACGATATTCTATTTCCTTTATTTTGTTAATGTGTCGAATATATCTTTTCCAAAATAAGATACGTTTATTATCAGTATCTTCCTCAAAGAACGCCTCAAGGCGTGTGCCAATTGCCCATTCTTGATATGCCATCTTTGCCTTTTCACTTAAACGTTGCCACTGAGGACTCTTCGTTGGGGTTAATTTCATTTTCGCCAGTGCAAATAACTCATGATCTTCATCCTCCTCAATTTTAATTTCTTTTGCCTCTTCAACAAATTTAGGTAATGCTGTATTCCATACTGGAGTATGTAATCTTTTGAGTTGCTCGTCGCACAATAGATCTATGATTGATCCCAAATCTATTGAGCTTATATACCTAGTAAAATATCCTTTATCTTCACACAATAACGATAGAGCATCCTCACGTATTCGATATGGTTTATCCAATCCAATTTTATTTGGTATTTTATCAATAGGAACTTTATTTTTAATGATCTCGTTTACAAGATTATTAACCACCTTTCCGCTAAAATATACTGACTTTTTGTGAGCCCAGACATCCCACCCATTGATATTTAGTACCTCTTTTTGGATGTTGTTAAATAGATAATTTTTTGCATCTTCATCTTCATAATTGTCAAAATAATATAGAACGATAGAGGCTGTTATAGATTTAGTTGTCAACCGCTCTATGCATTTAATAAACGTTTCTAACAAATCGTTTTTCTGCATAAGAGGTATTTGGTAGCAAAGTCTTTCAAGGGAGGCTATTTGTGGTATGTCACTTTCAAAACCGGTTTGTTTATACTTTTTTAGTTCATTGATGTATTTTTCTATATCCAGCCTGACCGGTTGTCCTGTTGCAACCTTAATGGTATCTTCAAGGTGTTTTACAAGAGCCTTAAGCCTACTAGGTGTAAATTCTATGTTAACTGACATCTTATGTTTCTTTTCCTACATTTATCAAATCACGCATCATTTTTTCATAATGCAGTGTATATTTAATCACGACCTTTCGATCTTTTTTACTATTTGGATTATTTACGCCCTTATATTTGGCATCAGCAAAGCTTCTACCGAGAGCAACCATATGTGTTTTTAATTTCTCATAACAATAACTATTTTCCTGCATAATGTACATACCAACTGCAAAAGCTCTTCTTTGGCTTAAATCTAAGTCATGCAAATACCTAACTGGAAGGTTTGCCTCTTCTGATGCATGTCCTTCAATCAATATTCTATCAAGATGGTCTTCAGTAATTTGCTTATTGAACAATACTCCTAAATAGATCGGAATTACTTCATCAAGAACCTCTTTAGCTTTTGGTAGGAGTTGCGCTTTATCGAAATCAAACCAAACTAAATCTTCAGTATCTAAGAATTCAATATCTCCAGTTTCAGGATCAACTTTGACTGCGGTTACATTATGTTTTGTAAAGTTTGTTTTTAATTCTTTGGCTATCTTTTCCCTCAATTCGATGTTTTCACCAATAATCTCTAATTTTTTTTTATATTGAAAATTTGAAATTACTATGATTGCAAGCAAAACAAATAGCAACCCCGCCATGAGATCACTATAGGATATCCAATAATCAGTAAGATGATTTTTTTTTGAAGCCATTTTTAGATTTTCTTATTTACGAAAAAAACTAAACCCTTTTTTAGTGGATTTGTTCATTTCTGCTACAATTAAGTTCAAATGCTCTGACAACATATTCGGAAGTCCATCCATTGCTGATTTGTATATCTGATTAATTCCATTAATGGCTTTACTCATTTCTGGTGGCAACTGATGGAAACTATGTTCAATTTTTTGAAAGTCTGTACTGAGTTTGGAACTTATAGAGCCCATATTTTTTTCAAGATCATTAGAATGTTTTATTAGCACCTCAGAAAATTTACTCATGATATCCTGGATGTTGCTTGAACTATTCTGCACAACACCATTAAAGCTATCAACCTGTTTAGTAAAATTAATTACATCTTCATTAAGCCGATCAAGCCATGTAGCAATGTATGTACCTGCCCTAGAAAGTTCATCGTCAAATTTCGACATTGTTGTCTGCAATCCATTAACAATACCGTCCTCAAATGCTGTAAATTGCTTTTGCATTGCTTCTATTAATTCCGTAAGGCGTTCTCTTTCTAATTTCCAACTATTTCCCATCATTTCGATATGGTTTTTAACCACACCAATAAATTCCTCTTGTAGATCTGTTAAGCCTTTCAACGTCTCTGGTATTTTTTCTAGTCTTATTGATGTAGCTTCAAGGTCTTCCGTTATATTTATTAAACCTGGCACGATCTTTTCCATTTTATCAGCTAATACCGCTGTATTTTGGACACTATTTTTAAATTGGCCCAGCATGTCAGACTGAAGAGATGAACTTTTTTCCATTTTATCAAGATTTTCTGAAAATTTGTCGAGCGTCCCATCAATGCTACCCATAACTTTTGATACGATTTCTTGGCTAGAATTATTTGCAACTGACATAGAATTGTGCAAGACTTTCGTCACCGATTGTAACGTCTCTTCAATTGTTTTAGTAACAGCAGTTCCGATATCATCCGCCATAGTTTCGAGAGCA
>JAYEHE010000074.1:0-5030 GCA_034659415.1 Candidatus Zixiibacteriota bacterium
AATAAATGTCGGACTAATACCAAATGTACCCCAACCTTCTTTATTGAAAACATACGACATGTATTCATAATAGATATCATCCGCTAATTCCGGCAACCAATTAACATGCATAAAAGATATTTCAGATCGCCCGTTGGCCTTTATGACAATTTTTTCATTACTGGCAAACCAGATTTCATCATCTTTTTGTCCGATAGCGGAAACTTCATTGTTTTCCAAACCCTGCAATTCTACTCGACGCCAAATGCCGTCATCGTACTCAATCAATCCGTTTTCTGTAGCAAAATAAATCATATTACCTTTAACAGCTATGTCATTTATTACTGCTGAAGCCGGGTTGCGATATACTTTTAGTTTAGAACCTTCCGGAATAGTTTCCGATGTCAAATCATTGATATCTTTTAAAGTTTTTTCATAATTCAAAGTAGCTGCTTCGTCAACATTTGTCTTCATCGCTACTAAATCTGCAAGAGTCTGACCAGCTTCAACATCAAAATCACGATATCCCGGCATACTCCAACGGATACCATCATACATAATAATACCGTATTCAGTCCCTATCCATATTCTTTTATTTTCATCTATTTTGATTGAAGTCACTTTACCTTTAATGTTATTTAAATAAGGGATTCTGACAACTTGACCTGAATCAAAAATAGATTCAAAATTAAATTCTTTCGCCACTTCAACGGCAGAATTTTTATTTTCTGTATTTTCTTCTGCTATGTTTTCATCAGTAGAATTTTCTTTATTATCCAGACTTTCTACTGCCTCTTGAAGTTTCTTTTGGGCTTCTTTTTCAAAAGTGGACTTATTGACAACTTCAAGTTTTTCTAAATACTCTGCTAATTCTTTTGAGGAGCCATAAAGTGCCATACGGGAAGCAATTTTTTCTTTTGAATCATCAATATTAATAGTGTACTCAAAACTGTTTGCCCAATTCTGTCCATCATAATGATATAAGTCTTGATTTATGACTACCCAGATATCACCCAGATTATCAGCAGTCATAGCCGATACGGAACCTTCGGGTAAATCACCTTCACTTGTCAAAGTTGTAATTTCACCTTTTTCATAAACAGCAATACCTTTATCGGTTCCAATTAATATTCGATGCCCTACTGCAGTCAAAGCAGTAATATTTAGAGATGGTAATTGTTCTCCAGTATTGAAAATTTGCCAGCGTCTTCCGTTGAATAAAATCAATCCATTTTCAGTCCCGAAAGCAAGATCATTATCAGATGATGTAACAGCGGTTGGTTCAGAATCAAAAATCATGGAATAAGGAACTTTCAACTCTTCAGGTAAAAATCTACTCTTAGCTTTCTCTACGGCAAAATTGATTTTATCCAACTCTTTTTCCGTAAAAGCAGAGTCTTTAATCCCCTCTTTATATTCGTCCTCAATTTTAATATATCTTTCCCAGTTAATCAAACAGGAGTAATATGCACCATCAAGAGAATCAAGCATATCGGTTAATGATTCACTGAATTCATAATCTTCCGGAATCTGACTTAGAATATCCTGCTTAAGTTTACTGAATTGTTCATAGGTGCGGATATTATTGGCATCGGCAACTTTCTTAGCCATTGTATTAACTACATCAGATTCAGTTATCCCAAAATAGGAAGTTACAATACTTTTAAGAGTTTGATTGGTTTTTGTATTGAATATTTCCTGATCATTCCATCGTTTATTATCAAATCGTGCCAATCCTTTTGAAGTCAAGACCCACAAATCATATGCTTTAAAATCATTTCCGGAACCACTTTTAAGAGGAGCTATTGCTTTTAAAATGTTTTTTGACACAACTCCATCTAATTCAACACTGTCGGTTAAATTGAAAATATTCGCAGAGATTTCCACTTCATGCCAACTATCAGACATAGGGTAATTTCCTAATCCGGCGGGGTTCCAATGTGTGGCGGTGGCATCATCTGCGATGGCAACATATGCTTCACCCATACCAGCCGGACGAGATCCGGGGGCAATTCGTAAGAATAAGGCTGCTGCATTTGATACACCGGCAACCGTGTCAGAAACCATTGCAAAAACAAGAATCGCGGTTAAAGAAAAAACAATCAACTTACGTGAAAACATAAAAACTCCTGTATTTAATTAATTATAACTAATTTACCAAATTGCTCAGCAATTTCACCCTCATCTTCCGGAGTGGCAACTGCTTTAAAAATATAAACACCGGTAGCTACCGGAGAATAATCAAAATCATTTCCATACCAGATTATATCATCATAATAACCCGGATCTCTTCTATTATTATCGACCAAAGAATGAATTTTTCTCCCTGATAAAGTATAAATTTCTACTGTCATTTTGCTCACTGGCTGTGTTAAAATAAAAGAAAACCTGGTTGAATCCTGCATAGGATTAGGATAATTTAACAAATCTTCAATAGCCAATCTCTCCGACAAGACAACAATTGCTGTAAATTCAACCGATTTGGAATTATTGGCGTTATCCCAAGCTTTTATCTTTATTGAATGCTCACCCGGAGTAAGATTTTCAAAATTATATACTAATTTCCCACTTGTATAATCATTAAGAGTAAACTCAAATTTATCCGAAAGAGTGACTAAATTAGCATTATCATTATCTATTTCAAGAGTAATACCATGTCCAAGACCTCCAGTTAAATTAATACCAGATGAATCAGATACAAATATTTCAATAGTTTCATTATTGTTTATATAGTCACCACTGATAAAATTAGATCGATTAATAAATTTATAGCTAATTGCAGGACCAATTGAATCAGTTGAAACCGCAATCGTTGAAGCCACCGGTAAAGAATCAATAACTCCGGTACCATCACTGCTTGCCATTTTTACATAAACCGAAATTTTCGCCCCATTTCCGCCATAACCAATATCAATTGGAGAAATAAATGTGAATTCAAACAGACCAGCAACAATCGATGCTGACCCTTTGAATATCACTGGTCCATGCTCTTTGTAAGAAATGGTGTCACGGGGAATTCCATTTAAATCAAGAATAAAATGTCTTTTGTTTCGCTCTGAATCATAAATATTAATATCTACAGAACCATCCTGGTTCACTAAATTTCCATTATTATCTAAAACTCGTCCGGCAACCGTAATCGGTTGCAAAGCTATAAGGCTATCAGGCTTATTGGTAAATTCCACTTCAAATTGTGGAATTGCAAGTTTCAACAGCGGATCACCAAATAAGAGATATGCCTGATCATTGTCTTCTCGGGACGGAGGATTTGTCTTGTACTGCCTTTGGATCTTAGCTGTATAAACAGCCTCGCAAATCGTCAAATCTTTCTCATAAAGTAATATATCAAAAACATGTCGGTTGAATTCTGCATTAGGTCCGGAATAGACTCTGCGTGTAGCTGAGACAACTCCGATACTTCCACCATTTGGCATAACAAACAAATCTTCAGCCATTCCTTCCCGCTTCGGATTATCAAAAAAAGCAATTTCGCAAGAAGCTGTAAAAACCAATGGCAAAAGTTCAGTATTATTTAATCTTGGCAAATCATCGTTACGGGTAAAAACATGCTCATGTGCCCACAAGTCAGGATTCCCATGACCAACATAATTAATCAGCAAAGAACCTTCATTAAATGCTTTAACAATTTCATCGTTTACTTCTGGTTTATACCTGTTAACAAACGGATAATCCCATAAATAAATTTTCTGCCTATTGAAAACAGCCGGAATATGTTCCCTCTCCAATTCTTCTGCTTGCAAAGTATGAATTGATTCCAAATAGGTGTTGGTAGTAAATTCATCATCGGCAACTATGGTAATATTAGTTCGCCACTCTCCGAAATTCTCATCTGATTCGTACCGTTTAATCTTTCCAATAACAGTTGAAATTTCAGCTATACTTTTTACCGGCCACCGGGCAGATATCATATCAAACCCGCGATCAAAACTTGCCAATGAAGAATCATAAGTAGTATCACTGTCAATTATTCCATAACGTCCAAAATAAAGATAGTTGTCATCGGAATAAAACTGTTCAACATCATAAGGATTCACATACGGAGGAACATAATTTTTAATCCCCGTTTCCATAATATCAAGAAAATCATAACTACCGTCACCCACGAAAAGAACATAGGTTGGTGCAGGGATTGGATAATTTTCGTAAGCAAATTTTAAAAAATCCCTTATTGCTGTTGGATCATATAGACCATAGGAAAAATTATCCATTATATCTTCAATAGTGACTAATTTTATTTTATATCCTTCAGCTTCCCTGAATTCAATATACTCATCCATAGCAGATGAAAACTCTTCCGGTGTAATAATAAACAAATCTGTCTGAGCCAGATTATCCTTTAAATTTGTCACAGTAACTTTTTCAATTGAACCAGGTGAAAAAGCGTTTTGAGCAGAATTCAAATAAAACCGATTGAACTGACCAAACAGTAAATCATACTCAAATGAAATCGAACTGTTACTTCTTGAAAATCCAGAAACTGAAACAGGTCTTGTCGGATTACTTATATCTAACAAAAGAGGCGGAAATGATATATTATCAACTATATCAAATCGTGCCCGACCATCAAAAGAGCCAACTGTTATATCCAGCTCATTCTCAACAGGAACCAGATAACTTGTATATTCAATGTCGATATAATCAAAATAAGGTGAAACAGTAGAATACTTTTCAAAAGATAGATTGATTTCATTTAAGCCCGACCTAAAAGCAGAACTGGTATAAGTACAATTAGATGTATTGCATGTTTTACTGCTACCACTTTGTCCATTAATTTCAATATCCATATAGCCGGACACGCCACCAATTCCAAAAGTTCTACCGGACAAAAAGATATCAACCTCATTGGCGATATTTATATTTGGAGTCGTAACAAAAAGCTGTAAGCTGCTTTGGTCTGTCCAATACCACCGATAGTAATCATATATTTCATTACCGTTGAATTTGCGCAACAAATTGTTCTGCTCAGTGTGCAACCGTTTACGAAATGAGCTAATAGTAGTATCAACAGTTCCAGTTAAACTTCCATCAAC
>JAYEHE010000075.1:0-5027 GCA_034659415.1 Candidatus Zixiibacteriota bacterium
ATATAATAAAAAGTATAAAGAGATAAGAAATCTGAACAAGCTTCTTGCATGGGGTCATGCAAGATGTATCTCTCTTCTGAATAAAAAACAGGAATGTGATAAAGCTATTTCCGATAAATTCGGAAAAATTGATCATATCTCCGGTGAATTAAAAAAAATGGGGCAATCAATTAATTTACAACAGATTGTTAGGGGAGAGTCAATAATACAAGTAGCGGCGGCTTCAATAATTGCCAGAGCGGAATTTTTGAGACAAATGGAATCTTTGTCTAATAAATATGATTATGATATACCTCGTGGGGCTTCTTCTAAAGTTGACCAAGCCGGTCAGGAATTGGTAAGAATAAATGGTGAGCAAATTTTAAAATTTATAAGTAAAACTCATTTTAAAAATTACAACAGGGTGCTTAGCCCAACATTGTTATAAAAAAACCCGCCATTGATTATTGATTGGCGGGCTTTATGGCAATGAATATGTGAAAGTTTATTGAGCTACTCCATAATTAACCAATTCAGCTACAATATCTCCGTTAGTGTAACTATCTGTTGCACCAATTACATATTTGACTAATCCAACTCCTTGAACAAACCAATAATAATTTGTTTTTGTTGATGAACTTGGTACTGAGACTCTTACGGCAGAGCTGTAATAATTGTCAACTTCTTCCAATTGAAGTGCTGTGGCTTCCTCGACCGTCATTGTTACTTCGCCGATAATTGGTAGATTTTTACTTAACGGAATAACAATTACAGTATCTTTAGAGCCAGTTATTACATCGTCAAAATTAGTAAGCAAATCATCAGAAATAGTTTCGGTTCTATTCCAACTGCTTCCGAGTGTTAATGGAAGCTGGATAATTTTTTCCCCTGAACTTGATTTGGAGTCATAATAATAAACAGCATCATTAGTATATTGGAAATAACCGGTATCTGAGCCTGATACTGGATCATTAGACAGCCATTCAATAGCTGTTCCAGATTGAAACTCAATACTTTTACCTGCAATAAATGAGATAATTTTGTTATCTCCGTCAGCTTCTTTGACGTTGTAAACAGTCTGGTATCCTTCAGCTAATGGAAACCAGCTTAAAGCTTCACTTCCTGAAGCAAAGCTGTCATTCGGTTGAGATACAATCTCTATTGTATCCGAGCATCCTATTAATAGAATTGCTCCGAATAGTGCAAGAGCTAATGTCAACCCAAGTAGTTTTTTCAAATGCATCATGCCTCCTTCTGATATTTTCAATCATTTGTGTTTCATTTTCAAGTATTAGTAAGGCAAGAGGAGTGCCAGAAATTTGATGGATGTCAAGTTATATGCAGTCAATGGTTTATGATTTAGCTTGGGAGGAATTAGATTTTTCCATTTTACTGACTATTGGATTATTCCAATAGAAAGTAGTAGTTGACCGTAGGAAGCAAGCTCTAAGTACACAGCAATTTATGCCGACAATTAACATAGAGAAAGTTTTTTTACGGAGGTTTTAGTAATGGATATGAGTATTGAATTTATTACAGTAATTTTCTTTTTAATGATCCTGATTTTATTGTCCAGAATTAAGAATATTATTATTAAGGAAGACAGAAGATCATATAAATATATAGCCGGCGGTATTTCTTTGATGGCATTTATATCGCTGATGGATGTTTTTTATATACATGGATTTTTTAATACTACTCCCTTTATAGCTACGGAAATATTTTTTAGAATAACTGTTTGGATAGGAAATATTATCGGAATAGCGTTTTTATTAAACGGTTTGTCAAATTGGCTTCCTATATCAAGAACGTATCGAAAAATTTCTCAAGAAAATTTAGTAAGATTTGATATTGTTAAAAAAATTGATCAATTACTTAATGTTGAATCAAGAATTTATCAAGTTATAAAATCAACTGTTAAGCATATTGTTAATGATTTTGAGTTAGATTCAGGTGCAGTATATTTATTCTCTCAATCTAAATCATCAGTAAAACTTATAAATACCTCTAATATAACAGAAGATTTAAAGATTTTACTTGAAAAGCTGAAAACTAATATTAATTCTCAATTACGTGGAAATAATAAAGATGATTTAAAGAAATATATTGTCGAGCAAATTGATGTTGAAAATGATAGACCTGTGATAATTCATCAATTGAGATTCAATGGTAAAACATTTGGATTAGTTCTTCTATGGGGGAACAAATCTGAGAATGCAACTCAGGAAATAGAAAAAGTTACTAAAGTATCATTTGATTTAATTATTAGTCGTATTCAACAAAGAGTTTTAAAATTAAAAGATAGTTTTTATCAGACTAATGAGAGAGTTAATTTTGAAACAGTAAAAATGTTAAATGACAATCAATCTTTAAAAAGTGTAATCGTACCTCTTTTTCAATCTATCAAAGAGATTATGAACGTTTCATTTATGTCGGTAGTTGAGATAAATAATAACAAAACAATTAATAGATTTTCAATTGGATCTTCGAATACGGTATTGCAGGAACAACATCTTAGAATACCGTTAAATGCCGGAGTTTTAGGACAAATCAAAAATCATAATGATTTTTATTATGATAAAAATGTTGATAATTTATCATATGACACTCATGAGGAAATTTATACATCGGATAATGCTCAATCTATTGTTGCTATACCAATTAAACAGAATAATAATTGCCAAGGGATGATTGTTTTATCTTCGAAAGATAAATCAGGTTTCAAAATTAAGGATATTAAAATCCTTAACACAATATCAAATATTTTAGCTGTTTTCCTTTTTAAGGAAGAGAAACAGCAGACCGAAAACCCTCAGTCGTTGGCAGCTTTGAATACCTTTAATTTCACTGACACGTTTAATCGTTCAAAAGATGAATCAATTATTATTAAAAGTGCTACTAAATATCTTTATGAAACCTTAAAACCATCGGTGATTAGAATTTTCCTATTTGATGATGATAAAATGTTTGGCAGTTCCAAAACATTATTATATGAAAAAGATATTGATGTTATAACGCCGAGTAAGGGAAGCTTAATTCTCTCAATGTTACCTTTACATAACCTTGCAAGCCAGTCAGAAGAAATTACTCTTTATGGAACTGAATTAAATAATAAAATGTCAGCAGTAGAATCTTCGCAAGTATTATGCAAAGATATTAGCTCTGGCATGGTTATTCCGATTAGAACCGGTTTGAATACTGTTGGTTTAATATCGATGGGTAATGTTAGAAATAGAATTTTTTCCGAGAGCGATAAAGAAATAGGGACAATAATTTCAGGGAAAATTTCTGAAGTTTTACTCGCCAATCTTCTTGAGAAAAAAATAAATAAACATATAAAAAATCTAAATTTACAATCCACAGAAAACAACCAAGAATTGAAAGTCCCTGAAAGATTAACAGGGACAATTGACTACAAAGATGAGAAAATACTTACATGATTAATAAAAAATCTGATGATGTTGTTATTGTTCAAAACGACAAGAACTGTTTGACGTCAATGATGGAAGCTCGATTTGATACTATCAAGATGATTTCGGAAGGATTCTATCATTCAATCTATAATAATTTATCGGTAATCATTGGGCAAATTGAGCTTATGCGGGAAGGATTTTTGACGGAGTTTGAAAATGATTCTGATAGAAAACAAATGCAGTTAGATAAAATTGAAAAAGCATCGGAGCTAATAAATCAAACACTGAAACCATTATTCAAAATCAATACTCTTGGTGCTAAAGGGTACGGAGAGGAAGTGCCTCTGAATTGGTTATGTGATAAATTACCATTGTATTTATCAGGATATATACAATATTTACGTGAGAAGAAAAATATAAAGTTACATGTTGAAACTGAAATATCAGAGAATAATAATAATTCAATTCAAACGAAATATATCATTGATTATATCATTCCAATTATTTTAAAATTATTAAATGAATCTATCTGCTCAGGCGTACTTATCGTTAGGGTTTTAAATAATCTATCAAAAAATTTAATTGAGATTGTAATATCTGAAAACATGTTGAGCAGTTCACCTGTAATAAATCAATACCAACAAGGATATTCAGATAAAGACAGCAATGATGATATCTTTTTAGAATGTAAAACTGATAAAGGATTGTATATAATTAAAGTTACCCTGCCTGTTAAAAGCATATCATCTGTAAGTACTAAAAGGTAATTTAATGAGAACGATAAAACAATTAGTAAGAGAATATTTAAACATAAATTCCGAGAAAAAAATATCTAACATAATATCTGCATTGGATACTTTATCTGAAGTAATTACTCAATTAGCAGGCTCTGATTTTACCGGTATATTTTATGGCAAGGCAAATGTTAGGAGTTATGTTCCTGTCTCATATTCATTTTCTGATGATACAACCGTTCATAACCTGAATGAACTTGAGAGTTTTGCAAGCACAGAAAAATCTTATTCTTGGTTTCAGAATCCTGAATTAAATGACATTGATGCTGAAATAGAATTTTCAAAAGTTAACAACTATAATTATCGTTTACAGTTTGAATTTAAAGAGAACAGCCAAACCAGAGTATTGATACTATTATATTGGAAATCAAACCCAAAAAAAATAACAGACCAAATAGAAATATATATAAATCAATTTGCTCAGATGATTTATGATATTATGCTAACTGTTGAAGGTATTAATCAAGCCAGTAATTATTCAATGCGTTTATTTGAATTGACCAATATTTTTGAAGTTCCACTTGGGAAACATAAATTTTCAGAATTCATACATGAAATTATGATTTATATTAAAAATATTATTTCTGCTGGCGGAATAAACCTTTATGCTAAAAATAGTCACGGGGAATATATTTTATCTGATTCTGTCTATGATAAACATTGTGATGAAAATTTTAACGATAAATTATCAAAATCGATTAACGAGTTAAATAGTTCCCTTAGTGTAGATAAAAAAGAAATTGGAAAACAATTTGATATTGGACAGGCAATTAATTATGAGGAAAATTCGGTTATAGCTTTTTATATATCACTTGATAAAAGCCATCAGTATGTGATGTCT
>JAYEHE010000076.1:0-5017 GCA_034659415.1 Candidatus Zixiibacteriota bacterium
GGAGTAAATATTTTATCATAATTTTCGGTTGGGATTCCCGCTCCGTTATCTTCGAAAATTATGATAAAATATTTACTCCATATTTTACAACCAAAGAAGCCGGAACCGGATTGGGTCTGCCTATGGTGTATAAATTAATAAATGAAATGGGGGGAGAGGTTAAAGTAGGCAAATCTGATTTGGGTGGGGCAAAGATTCTGATTGAGTTATGATTATATTAAAAATATAAAAGGCGGTTCAAGTAAATGAACCGCCTTTTTTTACACAAAGATAAAAAAGAGGAGCTTATTTAACAGTCTTTTTCAGCCATTTTGTGCTGACAGATTTCGGACGAGTAATAGCTGTTCCGAGAGCTCTGTTAAGAACTAACTGAGATGCCATACCCATCGTACGGGAGACTGAGAAAAGAACAGTATAGTATTCAAATTCGGTAATTCCGAAATGATATAATAGAGCACCTGAACCGGCATCAACATTCGGCCATGGGCTTTTTGCTTTGCCGTGTTCTCTAAGTACTTTTGGAACTATCTTGAAAACACGATCAGTGGTCTGGAAGACCGGATCATTTTTCATGTATTTTTTACCGAAATCATTAAAGGCGGCAAAACGCGGGTCAGTTACACGCAGGACTGCATGCCCATAACCTGGTACGACTTTACCACTGTTTAAAGTTTCCCATGCATAATCATAAATCTGTTTTTCAGTTGGGGCTCCACCGAATTTTTCCATAGTTTGCAACACCCATCCAAGACATTCCTGATTTGCAAGACCATGCAAAGGACCAGCCAGTCCATTTAATCCTGCTGAGATAGCGTAGAATGGGTCGGAAAGAGCTGAACCAACAGTATGACAAGTGTTCGCTGAAACATTACCACCTTCATGGTCAGAATGCAGGACTAAATAAAGACGCATCATTTTGGCGGTAACACCGTTTTTAGTCGGTAATCCAAGCATCCGAGCATAATCGGCACCCCAGTCAAGTTTATTGGAAGGCTTAATAAGAGCACCTTTTTTATATTTAATCCGGTAAACACCAGCGGCAATAGTGTGAATGGTTGCCATTATTTTCATTGAGTCTTCCAAAGCCGGTTCCCAATAATCTTCTTTTTTCATACCTTCAGAATAACGTTTTCTGAAAGCAGATTCGTTTTCCATTGCCAAAATAGCAGTGTCAAGCATCGCCATCGGATGGGATGTTTTTGGCATTGCTCTGAGAACTTTCCAAACGTAATCTGGAACTTTACCATAGCTTCTTAATTCTTTTTGGAAGAGTTTGAGTTCGCCGGCAGTAGGTGTTTTACCAGTAATCAAAAGCCAGAAAATTTCTTCGGGTAATTTCTCGGTCAGTTTTTTTACTGGAATACCGCGAATAACTAAACCTTTGTCTGGTTCAACGACTGATGTATCGCACACCATTCCCTTGACACCACGCATGCCGCCAATTGCCTGAGTAACTGAAACATCAGAGATGGTTTTGTTACCATAGTTTTTGACGAGATTTTTTCTTTCAGTTCTTAACTTTGGTATCATGCCTGCCAAAGTCTCATTTAAGGTTTTTACTTTTGCCATTACAAGTTCCCTTTTCATTTAAAAAATCAAATTGGTTGACTTTTCTTGCTCATAATGTGAAATGTTTCACATTGCAAACATACTTTAATCAATTTGTTTTTGTTTGTCAAGACAATGACAATTATTAAGTCTTTTTTTTTATTCTTTTTTAAAATATTTTATTTGGGTTGATATAATTGTCTGGGTCAAATAAATTTTTGAAAGCTATCATAAAATTTAGTGTTTGTAAATTTAGTTCCATTGGAAGAAATTGTTTTTTTTCAATTCCGATTCCATGTTCACCAGATAGTGAACCACCCAATTCTAAAGTTTTAATCATGAGAGATTTAATCAGGTTTCCGATTTTAATTCGGTTTTTATGGCTGGTATCATTGGAGAGAAAATTGACATGCAGATTTCCATCACCTGCATGTCCAAATGAGTTAATTCGTATTTCTGATTCTTGATTCATTTCTGAAACAAAAGAGACAAGTTCAGGGAATTTTGAGACCGGAACGACTATATCTTCAGAAATTCTTAGTGATGCGATTTCTTTTGAGGCTTTTGATAGATTTCTCCGTATTTTCCAAAGATTGTCAGCTTTGTTCTGGTCAGGTTCAATTTCCAGATAAGAGCAGGAGTTCTTATTACATATCTTTTCTATCTTAGAAGTTTCCGTTTCTCTATTTTCAAATGAAGTTTCAATTAAAAGAATTCCAGCGGCTTTTTGGTCGATTCCTTCATTTTTTTCATATTCATTGGAGCAAGCCGCCGCATCACTATCAAGAAATTCCATTACTGTTGGAATCAGTCCGGAACGTACGATGTCGAAAACAGTATTGGCACAATCTTTTGGATTATTAAATGTGGCTAAAATTGTATCCCCGATTTTTGGTAAATCAATTAATTGGACAGAGATTTCCGCAATAATGACCAGAGTTCCTTCGGAACCTATTAAAATATCAGTTAGATTAAATCCTTTATAATTATTATAACAACCTGTTTTTATGATTTTTCCGTTTTTGTCAATTACCTTTAATCCTAAAATATAATCACGGGTTACACCATATTTTTTACAACGTAGTCCGCCGGCATTTTCAGCAACATTTCCGCCGAGAGTTGACTCATCGAAACTTGCGGGGTCAGGTGGATAGGTCAGATTAAAATTAGCAGCCATATCAACTAAATCTTTGGTGATAACGCCGGGACCGCAAACAGCTCTACTTCTAATTGGGTCGATATTGATATAATCAATCTGTTCAGTTGATAAGAGAATAGAATTTTCAACAGGAACACAACCGCCGGATAAACCAGTTCCGGCTCCTCTGGGGACGATATTTATATTGTTTGATTTGCAAAAAAGGATTGTGTCTGTTATGTCAGATTCTGTTTTAGCCATTACTATGGCAAGAGGGGTGCCGTTATGGTTGGTAGCATCATGGAAATATTTTTCTTTGTCTGACAAATCAAGAATGAGAGAGTCGGGGGATTCTAATTTTTTTCTTAAGAGTTCAAAATTTATTTGGTTCATAAAAGTGAAAATAACTATTTCTTTTTGTCAGGAGAAGCTTTTTTTGTCTCTGTAGGTTTTGATTTGGAAGCTGTCGAGTCAGTTTTATCTTTGGCGGCATCTTTCTTATAATTACTGCTTCGATAATCTGTTATGTAAAATCCTGAGCCTTTAAATAAGAAGCCTGCTCCGCCTGAGATTAATCTTTGTAATTTTCCATTACACTTTTTGCATGTTTTCAGCGGTGGATCAATGATAGATTGATATTCTTCGAATTCATCACCACAATCAAGGCAACGATATTGATATGTCGGCACTTATTTCTCCAAAACTTTTATCAACGTTTATTTCATTTCTTATTTACAACTATGCATTGCAAATAAGATTCTCAAAAAATTCAGATGTTCCATAATTTCTATATGGAACTATTACAATTTTCTGTATGAGCAACAAATATTCGGTTACTTTTACAAAAACATCAAAATTAATACTTTTTTTGTTATAGTCAAGTTTTCTTATTTTGAAAAGTGTGAAAAAAATCTGTCTTGCTTTTTCTTTGAAATTTAACAGTTGTTTGAGGTCTTGATTGGTCTGGATTATTTTTAATCACAAGGTATGGCGGGTGGACCATTTTGGAATAAAAAATCAATAAGATAAGTTAAGTCGGAGATATTATTATTGCCATTGCCATCCAAATCTGCTTCCGATAGGCAATCGATTTGAGCAGTTTGTGAAAACATATAATCAATAAAATAAGTAAGGTCTGTAATATTAACCGGAGTATTGCCACCGCTATGATCCAAGTCTCCACGTTCAACACAGCAACAAGCATCACCGATGCCATCGCTATTTGTGTCTTTTTGTAAGGCGTTGGCAATTAATGGGCAGTTGTCACATAAGTCAAAGACGCCATCATTGTCTGTGTCAATTTCACCACAAAAATCAGCAGACGATGACGGAATACCTTCGGCAAATAAAATCAATCGTCCGATAAAGCCCCTTTGGTTTAAATCAACCCAACCTGTATCAACATCCCACAAATTATAAGATGTACAGTAAGGCAAATTATATGAGCTGTCTGTCACGACCGAAGGACCGATGTTTTGATTGACTAAATTATGAATGTAAACTCCGGCGTAAAAAGGTCCATTGACAATAACCGGCGTATCTAAGGGAATTACAAAATCCCATAATCCACCCTGTTGAGCACTAATTTCCCAGACCGATGATATACTAATAACTTCTCCCGGGGCAAGACAATTTGGGTTTGTATAATTTATTTCTTCAATATCAACAGAAAAAGTATCAGTACTTGATGCAACGTAGTATAAGTAAATATGAATATTTGTAACTAAAAAAGGATAAGGGTCGGGACAAGTCAAAGATGGGTCAAGGTAAGCCTTATATAATTCATCACCGACAACCCATGAATTATACGAATATATTGGAGTTCCATCGCCACGGTCATGTCTAACAAAACAGGTATCGTTGGCGGTTTTAAGTACTGTTTGAGAAAGTTTTACCTGCTCAGCATTTAGATAACTAATATCTTTTGGCGGAGTAACCATAAAATCTTTTGCATTTATATTTGTAGTTAAAAGTGTGAAAATGAATAGAATTAGGTATTTACGGCTATTATAAAGCATATTTTTCCCAAAAATAAAATCATGTATATTATTAGTATTATCGAAAGAAAATTTGAATTTCTTAATTAAATTTAAATCAAATACAAAATATAAGCTTATCTAAAAATTATTTATTTGAATTGTTTAGGAGTTTCAGTTATTTTTATCAATATGAAAGAATTGAAACAACGAAAAAGTAAATATGCTGACCATAGCCGTTTAGTGAAAGCCAGCAATGAGGATAAGCTTTTTGATGTTCTGGAGAATTGTGCCAAACCATTTCTTTTAATATTAGATCAAATCCAAGATCCTCATAATTTAGGTGCTTGTTTGC
>JAYEHE010000077.1:0-4988 GCA_034659415.1 Candidatus Zixiibacteriota bacterium
TCTATGTAAACAGATTTTTGTGACCCACCGCTCTTTAATTACAACAACTTAAGTGTCGGGTCACAATCCACCTTCGGTGAATCAGGACCCAACACAACTGAGATATGGTTTTTCAACAAGCCCTTTCGCAGGAATGACAATTACAAAGGCGTCTGAATCTCCCCGCTGTCCGAAGGAGACAAATATATTTTAATTTGGCGGAAGGGGTGGGAATCGAACCCACCAGAGACATCATAGCCTCCCGCACGGCTTTGAAGGCCGGGACAGCCACCAGACTGCATCCACTTCCGCATATATGATACGGCAAATTTTATCTATTGTAAATAATGATTTTCCGAACATAACTTATCATGTTTGACGTGTTTGCTTTGACTTAGTAAATAGTCCACAATATTTGTTGTCAATCAAACTATCATTGTAGTTTGTTATTGACTTTTAATGGGAAATCAAAGAATATATTTTTATGGGTGTTATTAAACTTGATTCACCGCTTCAATACGTAAAAGGGGTTGGTCCACGAAAAGCGGAGATATTGGAAAAATATGGATTGGTGCAGGTTAGGGACCTGCTGTTTTATTTCCCCCGTCAGTATCTTGACCGAACTTGCGTAACTACTATCAATCAATTAAATGTCAATCATCCGGCAACTATTATAGGTGTGGTTAAAGCACATGGTTTGCTATATGGTAAACGGCGTCGATACGAAGTTATTCTCGAAGATGACACCGGAGCGATTGCAATTTTGTTTTTTCAGGGTGTTAATTATTGGCAGAAAACTTTTAAAAAAGGGCAAATTTTTGCCGCTACCGGAACTGTCAAATGGTATCAGGGATATCAGATGGTTCATCCGGAGTTGGAACGGCTCGAAGATGATAGTGATAAAATGATTCACGCCGGTCGGATAATTCCAGTTTACCCTCAGACAGCAGAACTAAATAAAGTTGGGTTAAACAGCAGAGGGATGAGAAAGATATCGTCATTTATTTTTGATAATTTAAAAGAAGAAATCCAGGATTACCTTCCTGATAAAGAATCAAAAGAGTTGGAACTTCTGGATTTAAATCGGGCTATTACAAAAATACATTACCCTGACAATAGAGATGAAGTAGAACTGTGCCGGCGGCGATTGGCATTTGATGAATTATTAGGATTTCAGTATCTCGTTTTTAAGAATAAAATCAGTAAAGAAAAGACTTTTAAAAAACACAAATATAAAAAGCCCGGTATAAAACTCAAAGAATTCAAAGAACAACTTCCGTTTAAATTTACATCAGGGCAGAAAAAAGTTTTAAACGAAATTTTCGAGGACCTTCAATCCAAGCATCCTATGACCCGTTTACTTCAGGGGGATGTGGGTTGCGGTAAAACTGTGGTAGCTATATCAGCTTCGTTATATGTCGCTGAGAACAAAATGCAAACCGCCTTTATGGCACCCACGGAAATTCTTGCCGCCCAGCATTATCGTAATTGGTCAGGGTTGTTGGAAGATATTGGAATCAAATCAGCGTTGTTGACATCAAGTATAAAACCGGCGGAAAAAAAAGAGATTGGCAAGTTATGCTCAGATGGTGAAATTGATATTCTGTTCGGTACTCATGCATTAATATATGATTATGTTGGGTTCAAAAAATTAGGTTTGGTAATAATTGATGAACAGCATCGGTTCGGTGTTGAACAGCGGAGTAAACTATACGCCAAAGGTGACAATCCTGATTTACTGGTGATGACGGCAACGCCAATTCCAAGAACATTGGCGCTTACTTTGTATGGTGACCTTGATATTTCTACAATCGAAGGTTTACCGCCGGGTAGAAAAAAAATCCGAACTGCCTGGCGAAGCGAAGACGCTCTGGGGAAAATATATCAGTTTGTTGAAGATGAAATTAGCAAAAACGGACAGACATATATAATTTATCCCCTGATTGAAAAATCGGAACAGCTTGATTTGGAAAATGTGGAAGATGCATTCTCGGAACTTTCAAAAAACAGGTTTAAAGATTATAAAGTCGGTATGGTTCACGGACGCACCAAGTCAAAAGCACGGGATAAAACTCTGAAAGAATTCAGAGATGGCAATCTTGATATTCTTATGTCAACCACTGTAATTGAGGTTGGACTTGATAATCCGAACGCAACAGTAATGATTATTAATCATGCTGAGCGGTTTGGGTTGGCGCAACTTCATCAATTACGAGGAAGAATTGGGAGAGGGGAAAAACAGTCAACTTTGATTGCGGTATCTTATCCGCCTGTTTCAGATTATGCATCACAAAGATTACAATATTTTTCTGACAATCTGGACGGGTTCAAAATTGCCGAAGCAGACCTTGAGATGCGCGGACCAGGAGAAATGTTTGGACTTAGGCAAGCCGGTATTCCAGAATTGAAAGTTGTTCGAATCTCAAGCGATAGGGATTTGATGGAAAAGGCAAGGTCATTACTGGAAAAAATGTTTCGATTGCAGGATAACCTTGACGAAGAGTATCAAATAATGTATAACTATCTTATAAGTAAAGCAGAGAAAAACAATCCCCGCCTTGGTGGCGGGTAAATGTTGGAGAAGGAAATATTATGGATAAAATGCCTGAAAATGTAGATCAACTGTTCTTACAATTAGTACTTTCGATGCAAGCTTCGGCTATGCAACAGATGGGTAAAATAGCTTCACCTTTTAACGGGAAAATTGAACGTGATTTAAAGGCGGCTCAATTTTCAATTGATGTTATTGAGATGCTTGAAAAAAAGATGAAAGGGAATTTATCTGATGAGGAAGCTAAAATAATTGGACATATTTTATATGAGTTACGATTGAATTATGTCGATGAAAGTAAAAAAGCGGATGAACCCGAGGCAAAAGATGCTGAAAAAGGGGCTGACGAAAAAACTGACGGGGAATCTGAATCAGAAAAATAATCAACTAATTATTTAATGAACCCAATTTTCTGATTTTTGTATAAATCAATGTGTGATAATAAATTATTAACAGGTAAATCCGTGATTTGCCTTGTCAATTGGGTATTAAATACTATATTATATCAATGAATTTTAATGCTGATAATACAGAATTGAATAAGCCGAAAACCGATAAACTTACAGAAATTTTTGGTAGTTTATTGGAATTCAATAAAGATTTAGCCCAGTTTTCAAGTTATAAAACAGGCGGTAAAGCCGCTTTGTTTATTTCTGTTACTACAATTGAAGAATTATCAGATACTTTGAAAAAAACGAAAAATTTAAATATCCCTTATATAACATTGGGCGGGGGAACTAATGTTCTTATCTCCGATAATGGTTTTGATGGTTTGATAGTCAAGATAGATATTAAAGGGATGGAAATTTTTGAAAACTCCAAAATAATTTGCGGAGCCGGAGAAAATTTGGAAGATTTGATTATTTTCAGCTCAAAAAACAGCCTTACAGGTCTTGAATTTGCCGCTGGAATTGTAGGTTCTGTGGGTGGAGCAGTCTATGGCAATGCTGGTGCTTATGGGGGAGAGATTGGTAATATTGTTGAATCTGTTACTGTTATCGATAAAAATGGTGAGATTGAAAATATTTCTTGTTCTGACGCAAAATTTGAATATAGAGATTCTATCTTTAAAAAAACAGGTGATATAATTACCCAAATTACATTTCAACTTGAAAAAGGGGACCAAAAAGCAATTCAATCAAAGATTGATGAAATTTTATCTGTTAGACATGAAAAACTCCCTTATGACCAATGTAGTGCCGGCTGTTTTTTTAAGAACATTCCTGATAATACTCAACCACATGGAAAACTTGCCGCTGGTAAATTATTGGAGGAAATTGGGGCGAAAAACATGAAATACGGCGGAGCTGAAATTTCAGAAAAACATGCAAATATTATTATCAATACCGGTAAAGCTACATCTAATGATATTTTAACTTTAGCCGAAAAGATAAAGGTGAAAGTTAAAGAAAAATTTGGTATATTATTGGAAGAAGAAATTGTAAAAATTGGTAAATTTTAATTGAGGAGTAAGCCTATAGTATATTAGTTATTGAACTAAATTGTTTTAATAAGATGAATTTATAGTGTACAAAAAATTATTACAACATCTTCGCTTCTTACTGTTGTCGCTAATTATTATTATTAGTTGCAGTACGTCAATTAATGCCATTATTGGTTTTCAAGCTACCCTTGAGCCATATCCTTTTATTATATCTCCATTTGAAGAAAAACCGGACCGCCTCTCGGTAGCTTTGCAACCAATGTCTTATCAGTTGTTATCAAGAAAACTCAAAAGAACTCCAAGACATGTTTCATCCGATTTTGAGAGTAACTCTCATCGTTTTGAAACGTCATATTATGTGCAGGGAAAATACAAGCAAAATTTTGTACCAGTTTCGGTTGATGCTAACAAGTATATGCTTCATCGTTTCCAAGCTAATGATGACGAATATTTTGGCAATATTTTTAGTTCAGCATTCTCAGACCCGAGCCGTAATAAACGGAGAGGCGGATTAGGGTTTAATGTTAATTTACCAAAACGTTTTGATAAAATTTTTGGTGAAGGTGGTGCGGGACTTCAGGTCTCTGGATACAGAAGAATTTCTTTTTCAGGACGTTCGCGATGGACGGATGCTTCTCAAACGGATGCTTTCAGGCAGAGTAAATTCCCATCGTTGAATATGGAACAAGTCTCTCGCTTTGAAATTACAGGTACCATAGGTAGTAAGATAACAGTAAAAGTTGCTCAGGACTCTCAGACAGATATACCCTTATCAAATAGATTACAAATAAGATATAAGGGAGATGATGATGATATTTTGAAATCTGTTGAAGCTGGTAATACTAATCTTAGTATCCCAAACACCAGATTTGTTGGATATAATCAAAGGATTCAAGGGCTTTTTGGTTTAAAAGCGGAAGCCCAGATAGGTGATCTGACTTTAACGACTATTGCTTCACAGGAGAAAGGATCATCAGAACGAAAAATATATACTCCAACAGGTGAAGAAGGGGC
>JAYEHE010000078.1:0-4951 GCA_034659415.1 Candidatus Zixiibacteriota bacterium
ACTGAATAATCTTAATATGATTTATAGAAAGAAAAAAGGCCAAGGAAATGTCATTTTAACTAACAAATTAAATCCTTCTTTGGCGTCGTTTTCCAGGGTGGCTCAAAAAGACGATTTCGGTGTCATGATTAAATGATTTGACACGATATAAAAGGAGAGAAAATTAATTCTCTCCCTAATTTTATATACTTTTTTTTATTTAGTATATTCTAGAACGATTTGAAGGAAATGTTACCGCCTTGCTAATATCAGTCTGGCCTAGAAGATATTGGAATATCCTAGACAAACCAAATCCACATCCAGAATGAGGTACTGATGGATATTCCTTTAACATTTGTAAATACCAAGCAAAACCATCTTTAGCTTTATCATCTTTAACCTTCAAGTCTTTAAACATTTCTGAGTTATACAATCTACTCTGAAACTCTTCATGTTCCCAGACTCTGGCCGCCGAACCAATACACTCTCCACCAAAAGGCACGATACAATCAGCACTTTGGACTAATTCTGGATTAACTGGATCTGGCAGCATATTAAAAAACTTAATAGCAAGATTATCATTCTTAGCAGCGAAAAGTTTTTTCATTCTTTCGCTCTCGGGATTAGGAAATCTGACAATTAATATTGGTCCACCACCATGATTCTGGATCAGCTCTTTTTCTTGAGCTGACGATATATCATCTCCCCATTCTAATCCTAACTCTTTTACAGCATCTTCGTACTGTATCCTAGGAAAAGAATCTGGATGATTTTCTAAATGTGATAAGTCGCTTGGTAATCCATACTCTACTCTTTTTTCTTTAGGTATTGCCTTGATAGTATTAACTAGATTTGTAATAAAATCTTCCATCTCAACAAGCAAATCACCAAAGTTACCTCGAAATTCTATTTCTATCATTTCGAACTCAGTCAGATGTCTAGTATCAGCTTTTGGCTCTGCGCGCCCTGATGGACCAATACAATATACCTTTTCGAGACCCCCTCTCCCCAGAAGGGACTCCAAATATAATTGACCGGTCTGTGCAAAATATGCTCGTTTCTCACCTTTGTTGAACCAGTTAATATCTTTATCTACTCCTATTTCGAATAGTGTATCGATATTTTCACAAGCGCCACTAGCGGGTACAATTCGTGGAACCGTAACTCTTTCGAACCCTTTTTTTCTGAGATAATTTTCTCCCGTACTTACCATCAAATCTATAAATTTGATAGTTTTAAAATTTGGATCATGAAACTCCATATAATTTCCTTTCTCAAGGAAATCATTACAAAATTTCATTTTGATTTCCTTTTTTAATTAATTGTTAATTTTTGTTTTGCGAAAATTTCGCACCAGTTGTGTTGTAATCCATGGTCGCATGATATGAGCGGAACCAATACTAACAGCTGTTGCACCGCATTCCAAAAAATCTCTAACGTCATGGATGTTATTAACGCCACCCCCACCAATTATTGGTAATTTGCAATTCTGTGCAAACCAACTTACTTGTTCAAGGGCGCAATCCTTAATGACGCTACCAGAAATACCACCACCAAATGATAATGGTGATTTTTTATCTGAATAAAGATTATTAAATGGAATAGTGTTGATCATATCTACAGCATCGATCTCAGCATACTCAAGAATTTTTTTGAATTCTTTACGAGTTGCTTCATCTTGATATCCAATCTTTACGATAATTGGATGTTTTGAAATAACCTTAGCAGATAATAAAGTCATTCTTGTTAGATCGAAATCCTCCTGCCACTTAATCCAATCTGGCGTATTGGGACATGAAAAATTAATTTCTACTCCGAGAATATACAGTTTATTTAATTTTTTAATCATGGCAATAATGTTTTCTGGCTTTTCTCCACTTATAGAAACAACCAAATTTGCGCCATAAACCTTTGGATATTCTTTTTGAATAAACCAATCAATTCCTCGATTAGTTAAACCAAATGCATTTACCCATCCACCTTTAATTGGTGATAATACTTGCCATGGATTAAAGCCAGTAAAATTCCCAATACGAGGATTTAATGTAAGTGTTTTGGTAATGATCATACCAATTTCATGTAACCTAAGCATTCCTATATAACTTAGTGGTCGCTCCCACCCATATGCACGGCCAAAGGCCAATGCCCCAGATGAAGCAACAATAGGATTGCCGATTTTCATACTTCCAAGATTCAACATTTTAAACTCCTTTATTTAATTGTCAAAGTACGGTCAAAAAAAATAACCCCTTAATTGGGGTTAATTTCGTTAGATTGATGAGAATAAATCCGATAATCTCCCGGTCCACTCTCGTTACCGAGTAATGTTTTGCGTTTAGTTTTTTTGCAAAATATTTTCATACTCTGCTCCTAAAGATACTCCAAGATTATAACCTTGTCAAATTTGCTAACATAAGCAAAAATAATATACTTATCCACAATAAATATATTGGTATTAATATTTATTTTAATTTTGATATTAAAATATCCAAAACATCATTAGCATCTGCTCTACCTTTAGTATCTTTCATAACCTGTCCGACAAGAAATTTAATAGCATTTTCTTTTCCTGACTCATAATCTTCTACGACTTTTTTATTATTTTTAATTGCCTGATCAATCGTATCTTCTAGGTTGTCATCGCTAGCTATCTTGCCGAGATCCTCACTCTCCATAATATCAGAAGGATCCCCTCCATCAGAAAACATTTTATTTAATACCAAAACCCCTGTCTGATTATTCAAACGCTTATCAAAAACTAATTTTAATAATTCTGCAAAATTTTCTGGTGATATTTTTAAATCTTTAATTTTTAGATTTTTACTATTTACAAAATTTAATAATCTAGAAATAATCCAGTTAGCCGCTGACTTAACTAACTTTTTTTTATTATTGTCCCAAATTTCCTCATTGGTACCATCTATTTGATCGGTAGTAATTATCCATCCTTGTAATTCTGAAATTACTTTTTCAAAATAATTTGCAAGATCTTTATCGGCTACCAAAATATTTGAATCATATTCACTTAGCTTAAACTCATCCTGAAATCTTTGTCTTTTTTTATAAGGCATCTCCGATAACGAAACTTTAATATCGTCAACATATTTTTTACTGAAATTAAACGGTGGGATATCTGGCTCAGGAAAATACCTATAATCATGTTGTTCCTCTTTTACTCTTTGTAATACTGTTTCATTCTTCTTCTCGTCCCAGCCACGAGTTGATTGCAAGGTTGGAGCCTCACCCTTTTCCCATAGTTCAGTCTGTCTCGTGATTTCATATTCAAGTGCTTTTTCTACCGACTTAAATGAATTAAGATTTTTAATCTCAGTTTTTGGATATAATTTTGCAGCATCAAGGCCAACAGACTTCTCTAATTCTTTTTCTGAATTATATTCAGGGTTCGGTCTTAATGAAATATTTGCATCACAGCGTAGCTGACCTTTTTCCATATTTGCATCAGAGATGCCAAGATATCTCATTATCAATCTTAACTCCTGCAAAAATTCTTTCGAGCCTTGCGGTGATTGTAAATCAGGCCTAGTCACAACTTCCAATAATGGAGTCCCTGCTCGATTATAATCGACGTAGCTAGCACTTTTATCTTCTTCATGCATTAATTTACCAGTATCTTCTTCTAGGTGAGCTCGCTCAATCCGTACTCTTCTTTTACCAGCGCTACTTTTGATTATCAGATGTCCATCATGTCCAAATGGCTCATCAAACTGTGATATCTGATAACCTTTGGGTAAATCTGGATAATAATAACTTTTTCGATCAAAATGAGAGTGCATATTTATCCCACAATTCAATGCTAAAGAAGCCATAATAGACCATTTTACTGCCTGTTCATTGGTTGTAGGCAAAATACCAGGATGTCCTAAACAAATCGGACATACAGTCGTATTTGCCGGTTTATCCTCTCCTGTATTATCACACGCACAAAACATCTTGCTTTTTGTTTTGAGTTGGACATGTATTTCTAAGCCTATTACTGTCTCGTATTTATTCATAGGGGTATTATAACAATTTTATTATAATAAAAAAAGATGCCTGTATTATTCAATATCAGACATCTAGTCTTCATAAAATTCAAGTAAATAACAAGCTCTGGAACTGTGACGAAGGCGATCTATACCTTTTTCCTTAATCTGACCAATTCTCTCACGAGTCAAAGAAAAAATAATCCCAATTTCTTTAAGAGTTTGTTTTTTTTGACCATTAAGACCCATGCAAAGAGTTAGAACCTTAGCTTCACGAGGAGTCAAACTATCAAGCAATTTGCTAATGATAACCTTAAGCTCGTCATTAGACATTTTTTCATCAGGATAAACATATTTTTGATCCTCTAGCAATAAATTTGATTCACCTGCTATTAATTTAGAATTAATCGATAGATGAGTATTTTTCATCAACTGATTGTCAATAACATCCTGCTCATCAAATTCGTCAGAAAAATCTGCAATTTCATTAGCACTAGGGACGCGACCTAATACCTGCTCAAGGTTTTTTGAAAGTTTATCAATCTTGGACAAATTACTAAATCGATTCTTAGGTATGCGCACAATCCTACTATTCTTGGCTAGTGATGCCATAATTGATTGTCGTATCCACCAAACAGCATAACTAATAAATCTAAAACCAAGAGACGGATCAAATCTTTTTGATGCTTTACATAAGCCAACATTGCCATCACTTATCAAGTCTTGCAAAAGCATTCCTTGATTTTGGTATTGCTTGGCAACACTAATTACAAAACGTAAATTAGCTTGGACTAATTTTTGCCTTGCCTTTATATCTCCCTTGAAACTCATTTGTGCAAGACTAGTCTCCTTTTCTTTGCTTAATAAAGGAATCTTGCTAATTTCATCAAAATATTGATTCTTCGACTGGTCGTCAAAACGACCACCAGTTTCCCATTTTGAAGGATTTCTTCGTTTTGTCATTTATATATCCTCATGTTTATTTTTAT
>JAYEHE010000079.1:0-18217 GCA_034659415.1 Candidatus Zixiibacteriota bacterium
CTGAAAAATTACCTTCGAACCACCTTACTTTCCCCTCACCTTCAAACACTAACAAATTGGTGCACACTCTATCAAGGAAAAACCGGTCATGGCTGATAACCATCACTGAACCTGAAAATTGTAAAATAGCTTCTTCCAACATCCGCAGAGTATTGACATCAAGATCATTAGTCGGCTCATCAAGGAGTATCAAATTGCCGCCATCTTTTAATATTTTCGCCAAAAGACAACGGTTCCTTTCCCCGCCTGACAGTTCGTTAGCTTTCTTTTGTTGAGATGCACCCTTGAATCCAAATTGAGAAAGATATTGTCTGATTGGTATTTTATTGTCACCAATTGTGATTTCTTCTAAGCCATTGCCTATCTCTTCAATCAAAGAAATGTCATCTTGTAGTGATTTACGTTCCTGCTCAACAAAAGACAATTTAACATTTTGCCCAATATCAATTACGCCTTCAATCGGTTTGATAGTAGCATTAATTAAATTAAACAGAGTTGTTTTTCCGGTTCCATTAGGACCTAAAAGACCTACTACTGCTGACCTTGGAACTTTAAAAGATAGATTTTCAAATAAATCATGATTGTCAAAACCGATTGAGACATCGTTAAATTCAACAACTTTACTTCCTAATTCCGGACCGGGGGCAATTTGAATGACATTGCTGGCTGATTTAGCCGATGCTTTCTCGCGTGCTACAAGTTGTTCATATTCCCGAACACGTGAACGGGCAATTTCATTTCTATCACCGCGACTCATTTTAATCCACGTTAGTTCCCGTTGCAGAGCTTTTGCACGTGGAGAATCTTTTTTTTCAACATTTACAAATTCTGTTATTTTTTGTTCCAACCATGAAGTATAATTACCTTCCCATGGAATTCCTTCTCCCCCGTCCAATTCAAGAATCCATTTGGTGATATTATCCAAAAAGTATCTGTCATGAGTAACGATAATAACCGTGCCCGGATATTCTCTCAGCTGTTCTTCCAGCCAACTGACAGTTTCAGCATCAAGATGGTTGGTTGGTTCATCAAGAAGAAGTAAATCAGGTTTTTCCAGAAGTATTTTACAAAGAGCTACCCTTCTTCGTTCTCCCCCTGAAAGAGTATTAATAATTCTATCGTTTTCGGGAAGACATAGTGCATCGCTTGCTTTATTCATAATTTGGTCAAGATTCCATGCATCCAAAGAATCTATTTTATCTTGAAGTACTCCCATGCGTTCCATCGCTTTTGACATCTGGTCGTCATCCATAGGAGACGCCATACTATCCGCCAACTTATTATATTCGTCTATCAGTGCCTTTGTCTCACCGAATGCAGATTCAATAGTTTCACGAACGGTAAATTCCGGATTTAATTGAGGTTCCTGTTCGACAATACCGACTTTATACCCGGGAGTTATAAAAGCATCGCCAGTGAACTCTTTATCAAGACCAGCCATAATTCTAAGAACAGTAGTTTTACCTGACCCATTTTCACCAACTATTCCAATTTTTGCTCCGGGGAAAAACGAAAGATTGATATTTTTTAAAACCTGTTTCTGTCCGTAGAATTTGTTTACGCCATGCATATGAAAAATGAATTTATCTGCCATTTATTTATTCTCCCTTGTATTTTTATACTTCAAATATAATAATATGAGATTCAAGACATTAAAACCAATAAAATTTATTAAGAAAACTAATATTCAAAAAGTACAAAAAACAGTAAACAAAAAAATTATTTCGGTCACTTAATATTGCGTTTAAACAATTTATTAAAAATCACCGTGCCACCAGAGAGGAAATTGGTAAAACTTGCTTTAGATTTCTCAAGTTTATATAAATGACCTCGGTTTATTTTCTGCATAATATTAAACGGCATATCATAAGAATAAATCGGAATTCTGCCAATACTCAGCAAATTATCATTAGTATCAGGGAATTTCATTGTAACCCCATATTTATAACCAAGTTCACTTGCCATATCACAAACGAGATTGCTTGTGCGGCCAAACGGATAGCTAATTGTGTTCACCTCTTCCCCAGTTATATCTTCGAGTATTGTTTTTGATTTTTTAAGTTCTTCTTTGATTTTAGATTTTTCCATACAGGTCAAATCATTATGGCTATGACCGTGCGAGCCAAAAGTTACACCCAAACCAGACAGTTCACGAATTTCCGAAACAGATAAATGCGGATCATTTTGAAAAATATAGCTATAATCCCAACTATTATTTTTACCTATAAAAGCTGTCGGAATAAATATAATCGGTTTGATATTATATTTTTTAATCAAAGGGATTAAAGCATCTTTTAGGTGAGCATAGCCATCATCAAAAGAGATTATCAATCTTTTATTTTCAATTTCATTCAGATTGTTGAAAGAACTAAAAGTAAAATCTTTATTAAGATTCTGTAATAATTTCTCAAACCTATTTGGTGTATAGTTGGTCACGCCATAGGTAAATTTTGATGAAAGTTTATGAAAGGCTAAAATTTGTAATTCAGGAAATAATTTATTCTCAGACATGATCTAAATCGCTTTTTTCAACTGGTCCCAAAACAGCTACTGTCATTCGGGAAAGATCAAAAATACGATTTGAAAGTTCTAATATATCCGACGATGTTATTTGGTCAATAAGCTCTAAAGTTTGCGGAAGAGTTACTAAACGTCCCATCATAAGTTCCTGTCGTCCAAGACGAAGCATCCGACTTGTCGTAGATTCCAGACCCAGAGTTATTTGCCCTTTGATTTGTGCTTTTATCAAATCAAGTTTACTATTAGTCAGGCGATTTTTTTTCATCCGCAAGCACTCTTTTAGTAAAATATCCAAAGCAAGTTTAAGATTATTTCTGTCGGTTCCAAGATATGCCCCAAAAATTCCAGTATCGCGATAAACATCGTTGAATGCAAAAACCGAATAAGCTAATCCTTTTTGTTCGCGGATTTTCTGAAACAAAACCGATGACATCCCTCCACCGAGATAAGTACTCAAAGCAATTGATGCCATACGATTTTTATCGGAATAGGATATTCCGGGGAATCCGATAGCTAAATGGGTTTGATTATTATCAATTTGTTCGATGATTTTTTTCTTGGTTTCATTTCTGGTCGGCGGCATAACTTCAATAGCCTTGCCACTTTCAAAACTAAAATATTTTTTCACCTTTTTCAAAAACTTATCATGCTTAATTGCTCCGGTAGCAACAATTACAATTGAACCGGTTCTGTAATTACTTTTCAGGTAATTGACAATGTTTTTTCGAGACATATTTTTGATTGATTCGACCGAACCCATAATAGGCGTTCCAAGAGGGTCATCGTCCCAATAAGTTTTGGCAAAAATATCATGTATCTGATCGGATGGATTATCTACTGATTCTTTAATCTCTTCGATTATAACCATCTTTTCCCGTTTGATATTTGTTGGAGTCATGGTTGCATGGCAAGTTATATCAGAAAGAACATCTAAGGCAGTTTCGATATATTCATCGAGCACGCGAGCCGTAAAACAGGTTTGCTCCCTTGATGTAAAAGCATTGAGATTACCGCCTATTGACTCTAAGTCAGAAGCAATCTGTTTGGCTGTTCGGCGTTTTGTGCCTTTGAAAACCATATGTTCAATTAAGTGAGAGACACCTTTGACATTGTCGGTTTCATGTCTGGAGCCAACATCAACCCACACCCCCATAGAAACAGAACGGACTGAGGGTATTGTTTCAGTTATAACCCTCAATCCATTTCTTAAAGTTGTTTTGCGGATATCACCGCTACCAAAGTTTTGTTTGGAATTTGTCATACCAACCTATTGGCGTGATTACTCCTTATTATCTTTGTCCGGTTTTGGGAGCAAGGCTTTACGGGAGAGCCTTATTCTTCCATCCGGTTCAACAGATAAAACTTTGACTTCTACTCTATCTCCGAGCTTAACAATATCTTCGACACGATTAACACGATAATGTGCCATCTCGGAAATATGCATATATCCATCAGAAGATTTAGTCAATTCAACAATTGCTCCAGAAGCGACAATCCGTCTTACAATACCGTTAAAAGTATTACCGACTTCCGGTTCATATGTAATTTCTTCAACTCTTGCTTTAGCTTTCATTCCGGCTTCGGCATCAACAGATGCTATCAAGACAATACCATCGTCATTGATATCAATCTTAGCTCCGGTCTCTTCAACAATAGACCTAATCATTTTACCGCCAGGTCCGATAACCTCGCCAATTTTAGATGGATTAATTTTAATGGTAATAATTCTTGGGGCATAAGTTGAAAGGTCATCGCGATGTTTGGAGATGGTATCATTCATTTTACCGAGAATATGTTTACGTGCTTTATTAGCGTTAGCTAAAGCATTGCGCATAGTTTCGATTTCCAGTCCAGTAATCTTAATATCCATTTGAATTGCAGTAATACCTTCTGAAGTTCCTGTAACTTTGAAATCCATATCTCCAAAATGGTCTTCGTCTCCTAAGATGTCAGTCAAAATTACAATGTCATCATTTTCTTTGATAAGCCCCATTGCAATTCCGGCTACCGCCGACTTAATCGGCACACCGGCATCCATCAAAGCAAGCGAACCACCACAGACAGAAGCCATCGATGAAGAACCGTTTGATTCCATAATATCAGAGACTATTCTAACCGTGTACGGGAAACCTTCTTCATTAGGGATAACGGGGAATAAAGCCCTTTCAGCTAAGGCACCATGACCGATTTCACGGCGGCTGGTACCTCTCATAGGTTTAGCTTCACCGGTACAGAAAGGCGGAAAATTGTAATGCAGCATATAGCTCTTAGTGGATTCGCCTTCAAGTTCGTCTAATCGTTGTTCATCAATTTTGGTGCCAAGTGTGATTGCAACCAAAGATTGTGTTTGCCCTCGGGTAAAAACTGCTGACCCGTGTGCTCTTGGTAAAAATCCGGTTTCACAAGTAATGTCACGAATCTCATCAGGTTGTCTGCCATCAATACGTATTTTTTCTTTAACAACCATACCTCGCATTGAATCAGAATCAAGGTCATGAATAACTGTTTTGATGTCCTTATCACTTTCCGGAAATTCTTCAGCTAAAGCTTCGATAATTTCTTCGGTAAGTTTACTTTTACTCTCATTGCGAGTCTCTTTATCAGCGACATGGTTATACTCATCTAAACGACCGCCAACGATTTCTTTAACTTTGTTTGATAAATCTTCATCAACTGCTACTGGCGTATAAACGAATTTTTCTTTTCCGCAAAGAGCTTTTAATTCATCAATTTTTTCAACAATCAATTTAATATGATCATGACCAAATTGTAATGCTTCAATCATTTCATCTTCGGGAATTTCACGTCCACCACCTTCAACCATAGCAATAGCATCAGCAGACCCAGCCATTGTAACGTATATGTCGCACTCTTCTAATTGTTCAAAAGTTGGATTGATAATCAATTGTCCGTCAAGTCTTCCTACTCTGACCCCGGCAACAGTTTTTTCAATGGGAACATCTGAAATAGCAATGGCACAGGCAGTACCGCATAAGGCTAACACATCGGTATCGTTTTCACGATCATGCGAGATGACAAAATTGATGCATTGAGTTTCCCCTTTAAAATCTTTTGGAAACAACGGGCGAATAGGCCTGTCGATAAGTCTTGCTGATAATATTTCTTTTTCTGAAGGTCTTGCTTCACGTTTAAAGAATCCACCAGGAATTTTACCTGCAGAATAATATTTTTCACGATATTCAACTGTCAGAGGGAAAAAGTCAAATCCTAATCTGGGCTCTTTTTGAGCACAAACTGTAGATAAAACCATTGAATCACCATAACGAACAGTAACCGCACCATTAGCTTGTTTGGCTAATTTTCCGGTTTCAAAAGTTAGGGTCTTGCCTCCTAATTCGAGCTCTACTTTATGTATCTTATTAATAATATACTCCTAACCGAATTAACGACGTAATCCGAGTTCTCCTAATAATTGACGATAGCTATCGATATCCGTACGCATAATGTAATCTAATAAACGACGTCTTTTACCGACCAATTTCAACAACCCTAATCTGGTGTGAAAATCTTTTTTGTGTTCTTTCATATGCCCGGTTAAGTGATTTATCCGAGCAGTTAACAAAGCGATTTGGACTTCCGGAGTTCCGGTGTCCGTCTCGTGCAGTTGATGATTAGCAATAATTTGAGCTTTTTGCTCCTTGCCAATTGCCATTCTCTTTCTCCTTTTTAATTATTTCTTTAATATTATTTTCATCTTTTACAAGTTGTTCAATCAATTCATCTTTAGAATCAAATTTCATATTTTCTCTCACAAAGTGAGTTGGATAAACTGTTATTTCTTCATCATAAATATCTCGATCAAAATTAAACAAATGAGCTTCGACCGAAATTTTCTTCTCGGGATTGAAATGGTTACGACCAATAAACATCATGCCTTCTTCCCGGTCACTCCCAATCCAAACCTTGCAAGCATAAACACCTTCCGGCGGCAACAGTTTCCTGTTGTTATAGTTTAAATTAGCCGTTGGATAGCCCAGTTTGCGACCGAGACCAATCCCACGTTCAACAATCCCATATATAGCATAATCATGCCCTAAAAGATCAATTGCATTAAAAAATTGATTCTTGAGCATTTCTTTTCTAATACGTGACGACGATACTGGTTTCTCATCAACCAATACCGGTTCAACTACATCGACCCCAAAACTAAATAATTTTCCTAATTTTGTCAATTGCTCAATACTACCTTTTCTATCTTTTCCAAGAGCATGGTCGTAGCCAACCACAAGCTGAACAACCCCAATTTTGTCAACTAAGATATTTTCAACAAATTCTTCATAAGTTAAATTTTTCAAGATTTCATCAAAAGTTAAAATAAGGACGTCTCCGGAAAAGAAATCAGGGATAAATTTCCCCTTTTCCTCAATTGTAGTCAATAAAAGAGGTATATTTGCTGGAGATGTCAATACTCGAGGGTGGGGATGAAAAGTAATCAAAAGCGGAGTAGCATTCATTTCGTTTGCTTTTTCAGCAAGTTTACTCAGAATTTCCTGGTGTCCTCGATGAATTCCATCAAAAGTTCCAATTGTAGCTACAACAGGTTTACTCGTTTTAGAGTAATTATCAAGCCCTTTAATAAATTTATTGTTCAATTTAGAACCCTGATATATCTAAAAAAATCATCATTATTAACAGTATTATTCCAATCATGAGAATCAAGCAGAGATTCCCCAATTGCTAATATTTCGCCGGATTGTATCTTTAGAATAACTTTATCTCCTAATTCAAAATCTCCTTCAAATCCAATAATCCCCGAAGACAGTAATTTTTGCCCCTGAAAGACCTTTTTCTTAATGTCATCAGAGACGATAATTGAACTATACGAAAGAGCCTGTTGGAAGTTGAGCAGTTTATTTTCAAGAGAATTATTTTCTTCAAGATTACTTATTTCATCAATTGTCAAAGCATTTTCTAATTTAAAATCAGCTACCTGAGTTCTTTTCAGCTTAGAGAGATAAGCACCACACTTAAGAACTTGACCAATATCATGAGCTATTGACCTAATATAAGTACCCTTAGAACAATTTATTTCTAAAATTAGTTCAGGTTTGTTGTAATCAATAAGTTTTAATTCATTTATGGTTACTTCTCTTTGGGGAAGTTCGATATTTTCATTATTTCGGGCAGATTCATACAATCTTTTACCATTTACATGTATAGCAGAAAAATGAGGCACAGTTTGAGTAATTTTACCTCTAAATTTATTCAATAGTGAATCCAATTCTATTTTATCAATCTCAGGAATTTGATTACCCTGACTGTTTTCATCTATGCCTTCACTATCATAAGTTTTTGATTCTTTTCCCAAAGTAATAACAGCACGATATGTTTTATCATACCCTGTAATAAATTGAGCAATCTTGGTTGAACGTCCTAAACATAAAATCAAAAGGCCCTCAGCCAGTGGGTCTAGTGTGCCGGTATGACCAACTTTTGAAGTCGAGGTAATTTTTCTTATTTGCTGAATCACGTCATGGCTTGAGAATCCTATTGGTTTATTTACCAATAAGATACCATTATATTTTTGTTCGGTACGTTTACCCAAGTAATTCCTCAAAAGTTTTAATCAGCTTCTCTTTTGTCTCTGATAATGACAAATCAATGCTACACCCAGCAGCATTTTTATGACCGCCTCCCCCATATTTGGAAGCAATTTCAGCAACATCTAAATCATTTTTTGACCTGAATGAAACTTTTGTCTGATGGTCATTGACTTCTTTAAGAAAGACACCAATTTTAACACCTTTACCAAACATAGTAAAATCGACTAAACCCTCGGCATCTGATTTTTTACTACCTGAATCAGCAACCATTTTTCTATTCAAAGTCATAATACAAAGTTTGTTGTCATACATATATTCAACAGAATTAAGAACCTTGCCCGTTAGAACAACTGCCGCAGGTTCCATTTCGTAATAAATCATGTCAGTAATTTTTCTTGGGTCCGCCCCGAAATCAATTAGTCGAGATGCAACCTGCAATGTTCTTGACGATGTTGAGGTAAACCGAAATCTTCCGGTATCAGTTAAAATGGCAACATAAAGATATTCGGCAATCTCTTTTGAGAGCTGAAAATCAATATACTCAAAATACTCATAGAGCATTTCACCAACAGATGACTTGGAACTGTCCACCCAGTTAAAATCACCTTTTATTTTATTATCACGGTGGTGATCTATGTTGATTATCTTACAATTATCCAGAATATATTTTGCGGGCCCGTTGATTCTATTCTGATTAGGGCACTCCAGCAAAATTGCAGTATCAATTTTTAATTCATTTTCATCATATTTATCTGGAATTTCATCAATACCCTTAAGAAAACTATATTTTTGTGGAATTTCGTCAGTTATAATCGGATATACATCTTTTCCCATTTCTTTCAAAAATGAGGTCATTGCCAACAATGAGCCTAACGAATCTCCATCCGGATCAATATGAGCTACGATTAAAACCGATTTAGTTTGTTGAATAAATCGGTTCAATTCTTCCAATATGGCGATATCGATATTATTCTCTTTTGTCATTATTGATTTCATGCAATAATTGCTCAATTCTTATTCCTTCTTCTATAGAAGGATCAAATTTAAAAATTATTTCAGGGATATGTCTGATTTTCATCACTTTACCCAAGTAAGCCTTGACATTATTTTTATGTCTATCCATAAAAGAATATACCGATTCCCTATTAACTTCTTCCCCTAAATAAGAGAAATAAACAGTGGCATATCTTAAATCTTTTGAGAGTTTGACATAGGTAATCGTAACCATACCTTTAATTTGGTCAGCTAATTCAGCATCAAAGTATTCTGAAATATCTCGGATCATTTGAGCTTTGACTCTATCAGTACGGTTAAAATTTTTCATCAGTATCTCTCCGTATGATATTCCAAAACAACTAAATCCGGATTTGCTTCAATCTTATTTACAACTTTGGCAATCACCTTATCTCCGAAAGAAGATTCATTGGTAACAATAGCAACCCCTAAAGTCGCTGATCTAAGAACATCATTATTATCAACTTCTGAAATTGAAATGTTAAAATTATTCCTTAGACGAGTAATCAATGATTTAAGAATTCGCCTCTTCTCCTTTAGTGAGAATACCGAAGGAAGCTCTAAACGAATATTCAAAATTACTGTAAGCAATGGTTCCACACATAATTAAAGAGTTCTGGCTGTTTCTACAATTACAAAAACTTCAATTTTGTCGCCAACCTTGACGTCATTATATTTATCAAGACCAATACCACACTCGAATCCTTCTTTGACTTCTCTGGCATCATCCTTAAATCTTCTCAGAGAACTAATACTTCCAGTATATATAATTTTCTGATCTCTTATTAGTTTAGCTTTATCCGTTCGATTTATTCTGCCTTCCTTGACGTAACATCCAGCAATAGCTCCGATTTTTGGCACTTTAAAGACATCACGAACTTCTGCCATTCCAACAAATTCTTCGTCAATTTTTGGTGCTAACAATCCTGATAGAGCATCTTTAATATCTTTTTCAGCTTCGTATATAATATCGTATAATCTGATATCTACTTTTTCAATTTTCGCGGCTTCTCTGGCTCTGGAATCAACAGAGACATGAAAACCTATTATAATAGCATCAGAAGCAGATGCCAAGAGAATATCTGATTCGCTAATAGAACCAACACCTTTATGAATGATATTAGCTCTTACCTCATCGGTTTCAATTTTCCCAAGTGTATCAGCTAATACTCCAGCAGATCCATCAACATCAGCTTTTATAATAAGGCGAAGTTCTTTAATTTGCCCTTCTTTAATTTTATTATAAATTTGGTCCAGAGTAACAGCCCCCATCGCTCTGCGAGAATCATATTCACGTTTAATCTGATTTCTTTTCTGGGCAATTTCCTTAGCTTCCTGATCACTTTTGACAATCATAAATGAATCGCCAGCCTGCGGGACCCCATTCAAACCGGTAATTTGAGCAGGCACCGAAGGACCAACGGTATCAATACGTTCGTCGCGGTCATTCATCAAAGTTCTAATTTTCCCTGAATAATTACCAACTACAATCGAATCTGAAATATGAGCCGTACCCTTTTGGATTAAAACAGTAGCAACCGGTCCTCGCCCTTTTTCAAGGCGAGCTTCAATCACAACTCCAAATCCTCGGATAGTTGAGTCAGCTTCAAGGTCAAGAATTTCTGCCTGCAAAAGAATCATTTCCAAAAGTTTATCAACACCTTCACCAGTTTTAGCAGAGATTTCAACCATTATCGTCTTGCCGCCCCATTCTTCAGATAGCACATTATGATTGGATAATTGTGTTCTGATATTTTCAGGATCAGCATTAGGTTTATCAATTTTATTTATAGCTACAATTATAGGAGCATCTGCCGCTCGGGCATGATCAATAGCTTCAATTGTTTGCGGTTGAACACCTCCATCTGCCGCAACTATCAAAACTACAATGTCCGTAACCTGTGAACCACGTGCTCGCATTGCAGTAAAAGCCTCGTGGCCTGGAGTATCAAGAAATGTAATATTTCCAGATGGAAGACGCACCTCGTATGCACCAATATGCTGAGTTATTGCACCAGACTCACCAGCAACCACATTTGATTCTCTTATATAATCGAGTAGAGATGTTTTACCGTGATCAACATGCCCCATAATTGTAACTACTGGAGCACGATGAGTTAGATTTTCTTCAACTTCTTCTTCTCGGATCGTTTCGCCAATTTCAACGATTTTTTCTATTTTAAAACCGTATTCATCGGCAATCATTTCAATTGTGTCCATATCCAGGCGCTGATTTATAGTTGCCATCATTCCCATTTCAAATAACTTAGAAATAACTTCAGCAGGTTTAACTTCCATACCATTGGCAACTTCAGCAAGAGTCATAAATTCATTAACTTTTAAAATATTAGCATCTTCAACAAGAGCTTCCCCTTCGCCTCCGGTTCCTTTTCTATATTTCTTTTTTGGTTTGACAGTTGACAGAGTTGCCATCGTCGATTTAAACGATTTTCCAACTTCAGCCTTATCAACAGATCTTGTTTTCTTTTTGCGTTTGTCTTTTTTCTTTTGTTTTTTCTCAAGCTTCCGCAATAATCCCGCCACAGAAGATTTTGAGTCACCTACTTTAATCCCGCCAATTTTAGCCGGAGTACCTTTAGGAGGAGATACTTTCTTGGAGTCTTTTGTCTCCATCTCTTTTTTAACTTGCTGTTTATTTTTTGCAAATTTTTCTTTGACGGCAGTTATCATAGTACCGGTAGCTACCGACATATGAGACTTAGGCTTAAAACCAAGATCTTTTAATATAGTCAACATGGCATTTGAAGAGATTTTATGCTCTTTCGCCAAATTATAGACTCTTTTTCTTTCACTTCCCATTAAGGTTCCAACCTCCTTGGAGGATCACAAACTATAATCCAAACACTACTTATTTTTCTTCTTCTGATTCTTCTGATTCTTCAGCTACTTCTGAATCATCCGCAATAATATCTTCATCATCTGCTTCTTCGTCTTCGTCTTCAATATCCTTGAACATATTATCAGCAGTGACTTTTTCAACTTTAGTTTTTTTATCTACTTTTTGAGATTCCAAAGTCTCTCGATTAGATTCGTATTCGTCTTCCAATTCTTCTACTATTGCCAAAGCTTTTTCAATTAAGGTTTCGGCTGTTTTTTGTCCGAGTCCTTCAATTTTAATTAAGGATTCGACTTTAGTTGATGCTAATCTTTGAATAGAACTAATATTTGCATTTATTAGTTTCTCGGTTAGCTTTGGTCCAACCCCTTCAAGTTGACCAACTGGCACCAACATATCCGCTTCACGACTCTGTTGTTCTTCATATTCTGTTTCAGACATGATATTAACTTTCCAACCAGTTAATTTAGAAGCCAATCTTGCGTTTTGGCCATTACGCCCAATTGCCAAAGACAGCTTTTCATCTTCAACAGCAACAGTCATTTTCCCTTCGAGATCTTCAACTTCAACATAAACCACTCTTGCCGGCGCCAAAGCACGAGTAACAAAAACTTCGGGATTAGAAGAATATGGAACAATGTCAATTCTTTCATTATTCAACTCACGAACGATTGATTGAACTCTTACACCTTTGATACCAACACAGGCACCAACCGGATCAATCCGCTCATCAGAAGAATAAACCGCTATTTTAGATCTTTCTCCTGGTTCGCGAGCGATAGATCTTATCTCTATAACTTTTTCAAAAATCTCCGGTACTTCAAGTTCAAATAAAGAGCTAAGAAAGTCATTGCAAACTCTTGAAAGAATTATCTGGGGACCACGCATATTTTTTTGAACGTCAAGAATTTGAGCTCTAACCCTATCACCCTGACGGAATCTTTCTCTTGGCAATTGTTCTTTAACCGGCAACATAGCTTCTGCGCGTCCAAGATTGACAATAAGATTTCCTTTGTCAATTTGCTGTACAACCCCAGATGCCATCGTTCCGACCTTGTCAATATACTCATCGTAGATACGATCTCTTTCAGCCTCATGAACTTTCTGAATCAATATTTGTTTTGCCGATGCTATTGCATTTCGTCCAAATTCAAATTCATAATCAATATAAATTTCAACTTCATCATCCATTTCCGCTTCCGGATCAATCTCTTTAGCTTCTTCAAGCGACAGTTCAATATTTTTGTCTAACACGTCTTTAACCACCGTCTTAGTGGCAATCATTAGTAATTCATTTGTTTTTTTATCAAACCGAAAAGTAATATTTTCGGTATCATTAAATTTCTTTTTAGCCGCCGCTAAGAGTGCCGCTTGAAGTGTCTCTACGACAGTATCAAAATCAATATTTTTTTCTCTGGCAATCAGCGTCATTGCTTCAACCATATCAAAAGCCATAAAAAATCTCCATTAAAAAACTATTTTCGCATTTTCTATTTCGGCTAAATCACAAACAAATCGTCCTTCATTGCTTTCAAATTCAATCAGATTTTCATTGGCAGAAATAATTTTAGCCATCATTTTTTTCTTATTTTTATCACAAAACATAATTTTCACTGTTTCGCCAGTACGATATTCAAAGTCCTTTATACTTTTAAGAGGTCTATCCAGTCCTGGCGAAGACACCTCCAACGCATAACCATTCTTAAATAAATCAGTTCCATCTATAACATCACCAACAATTCTTGATATTCTGGCACATTCATCAAGAGAAGTATTGTCTTTAGCATATACAAAAAGTCGTAAAGTGCTATTGTTTTTATACTTCGACAATACCAAATCAGAAATATAACAATCCTCCAACGCCAACGGCTGTGTTAGAATATCTTTTATCTGTTGCTTTACTTTATCCATTTTCAGTTCCTAAAAAAAGCATAAAAAAGAGTGGGCATTTGCCCACGCTTAACTTGAAAATATACAAACTAACTTATTCCAGCGCAACAAAATTATAAACTAATTCAATTTCTCCAATAATTCTTTTATTGCACCAACAGCTTCTTCTACAGGAATTAGTTTTTTCTCTTTTTCAGAACGGGCTTTCATTTCTATATTACCATCCTTCAAAGACTTATCCCCAATAGTCACTCTAACAGGGATTCCGATTAAGTCAGCATCATTAAATTTAACTCCCGGCCTTTCATCTCGGTCATCCATCAAAACATCAATTCCGGCTTGATTAAGGTCATTATATAACTTTTCTGCGGCTTCTTTTTGAGCCGGATTATCAAACTTAATAGGTATAATCTCTACCAAAAACGGAGCAATATTTTTAGGCCAGACAATGCCATACTCATCGTTATATTTTTCTAATGCTGATTGAGGCGTACGTGTAATACCTATTCCATATGACCCCATTATTATTGGATGTTCATTCCCTTCAGCATCTAAAAACTTTGCACCAAGTGATTCAGAATATTTAGTTCCCAACATAAACGTATTACCGACTTCTATCCCTTGCTTGGATGAAAGCACTCCGTCACAAATCGGGCAACCATCGCCATCTTGTGCTAATGATAAATCAATAATCTGGTCAGCTTTAAAATCACGATTCAAATTAACATTTAAGATATGTTTTTCAAATTTATTGGCACCAACTATAAAATTGGTAAGTTTCTTTACTAACGGATCGACCAGAATTTTCACGCCTTCTAAACCGACAGGTCCGGCAAATCCAACTGGAGCTTTGGTGTATTGTTGAACCTGATCAGGAGTAGCCATATCCAAATTGATAGCCCCAAGTGCGTTTTTCAATTTTATTTCATTGACATCTCTGTCACCGCGAATCAAAACTGCGACCGGTTTTTCATCGGCAATATACAAAAGAGTTTTCACTAAACGAGTAGAATCAACTTTTAAAAACGATGTGACTTCTTCGATTGTAGCCGCATTTGGAGTATCAACTTCTTCAAGTTCTTTCAAAGAATCATCATTTTCAATATTTTTTTTATCAATAAAAGTGGCTTTTTCAACATTGGCAGTATAATCACATTTATTGCAGAACTGAATAATCTCTTCACCGGCGTTAGTTTCAACCAACATCATAAATTCATGGGCGGCTTTCCCTCCCATCGCTCCAGTGTCAGATTCAACTTTGACAACATCCAAACCGGCTCTTTTAAAAATAGCAAAGTAAGCATCAACCATTTTCTTGTAGGAAATATTAAATGAATCTTCAGTAGCATCAAAAGTATAAGCATCTTTCATGATAAATTCCCGACCTCGCATCAGTCCAAATCGTGGACGGATTTCATCTCTGAATTTAACCTGAATTTGATATAAATTCAATGGGAGCTGTCTATAACTTTTCAGTTCACCTGCCACAAGACTGGTAACTGTTTCCTCATGAGTACCGCATAGAACCATATCATGCCCATGACGATCTTTCAGTCGCATTTGTTCTTTACCAACCGTTAAATATCGACCGGTTTGCTGCCAAATTTCTGCAGGACATAAAACCGACATTGTAATTTCAAGTGCTCCAGATTTATTCATTTCATCTCGGACAATATCTGAAAATTTTTGAATCACTCTTTGCATTAATGGCAAATAAATATATACTCCTGACGCCAATTTTCTTATAAAACCTGCACGAAGTAAGAGTTTGTGTGATATTAATTCCGCATCAGAGGGTGTTTCTCTCAATGTCGGGATATAAGTTTGTGTCCAGCGCATTAGCTATCCTTAAATTTCAAATGTTAATTACCTTCTTAAGATTAAAGAAAATAATAAATTCTCAGATTAAATCAAATAAAAAGGGAAATCTGATTACAATAAATAATTATTCTGAAGTATAATTTCATTTTCAGTTGATTTTAGGTCAAAATTTCCTTATTTGAATAGTATTGTTAACTTTTGCCCCCGTAGTGTAAAGGATAGCGCACCGGCCTCCGGAGCCGGTAATTCAGGTTCGATTCCTGACGGGGGTATTTTTTAATGCTTTAAGATATTTGATGTCCAAAATTTCTACAATTATTTACGACTCTATAATGTCATTACTATTATCTTCCGATTTCCTAACAAGTACGAATAATTCATATTAGGAGGATATTTTATGAAAAAGTTACTCTTTAGTTTTATTACATTAGCTTTTCTAAGTCCGTTGATTTCAGCCGATGTAAGTATTGGAGTCGAAGCTGATTCAGATGGTATCAACAGTTTCCATCTGGCTATCGGTGAGTTTTACAATGTCCCTGAAAAAGAAGTTGTAATTGTTAGAGAAAGAAAAATACCCGATGAGCAACTACCGGTTGTTTTTCAAATAGCTGAAAAAGCACAGGTGAATCCATCGGCTATAATCAAATTAAGATTAAAAGGTATGAGTTGGATGGAAATTTGCCGCCATTTTAACCTTACCGCTGAAATATTTTATTTTGAGATGAATCACAATCCAGGACCTCCTTATGGCAAAGCATATGGTCATTTCAAAAACAGAAAAAGAAATCAATGGAATAAAATTGAATTATCTGATGCTGATATTATCAATTTTTCTAACCTAAGATTTTTATCTGTTCATTATGGATATTCACCTGACGAAGTTATAAAAATGAGGCATAATGGGAAGAAATTTGCCGCTATCCATAAAGAAGTAAAAGCTAAAAAACATCACAGAAAACAAATAAAAAAGAAAATAGCTAAAAAAAATCATAAAGCTGAGAAGAAAAATAAAGGCAAAAAAGGCAAAAGTTAATATCTTATATGAAAAAGGTCATCAATTTGGTGGCCTTTTTTATTGCTCTACTATTCGACAATTAATCAAATAAAGTATGATGTAATTATAACTATCCAGATAATTGATGTTGCCACATAACCTGTTTTTTTTCCATTAGCAATTAACAAAGCAAAGGCTGAAAACAGAAGAGCAATACCCAACTTAGCTGTCCATTTATTGATTTGTGTAAAATCTATAGCTTGAGCTAATAAAATAATTCCTCCTAATAACAAAGCAATATAAATTAACCAATAATATTGGCTTTTCTCTTTTTGGGGTTCATTGTTTTTAGTCATCCTTAAAATCCTCTAAAAATTCCTCAATCCCTTTTCTTATCCCTTTGGCAATTTTCTTTTGAAATTTCTCTGTCTTTAGAAGTGCCTCCTGTTCCGGTAATATCATAAAAGCACATTCAACAAGTATAGCCGGATATTGAGTAGGACGATTAACAGCCAGATTTCCGTGGTAAAACCCATAATTATTTAATTTTAATTCTTTCATTAGTTCAGCATGAACATTGCGTCCCAATTCGATAGAGTGCAGATGGTAATAATAAACCGATGTCCCATTATTCACAAAAGGATTTACTCCATCCGGCAAAGCATTATTATGAATCGAAATAAACATATCAGCATCGTTTGCTTTGGCAATTGATGGACGGTCATAAAGATTAACATTCCTCTTGTCATCACGAGTCATTATTACAATAGCACCTTTTTTAGTAAGCTCTTCCCTAACTTTTAAAGAGATAGCCAGATTAGCGTCAGCTTCGGTCAAACCAGTCGGTCCGATAGCCCCTTTATCCGATGAATGTCCGGGATCAACTACAATTATCTTCCCATCTAAATCATCAATATCTTCAGGAGCTTTATTCAATTGGAGAATAAAGTTGTTCCCTTCATAATAAGAATCATATCCCCAAATATTATCTTTTAAATACAATGTAAGTTCATAAACTTCCGGTTCCGGTTGATTCCAAACAGCGTAATCCAGAAATTCATCATCCGAATCATACCTAATCCAATCAGTATCTGAAATCACACCGTACAATTGTATTTTAATTTCTTTTTTATTCATTTCAATAATTTTAAAGGGATGTTTGCCGGATAATGGAAATTGTATTTTTAGATTATTTTGACTATTAAAAGTTCTTATAACCGAAAGATACGATTTTGGCGGAAGAATTCCTTTTGGAAGAAGACGCACTGAGTTTTTGTTAGCCCATGCATATTGATTTGGTGCAAGTTGGAGTTTATACCAATCACCTTCGGAAGCAATAGCCAATGCTTTTACACCTTTCGGTTGAAAAATCGAAAAATAACCTTTTCTGGGCTTGTAACGAATTGTTTGGATAGAATCTGTAAATTCGACAGTAATCGGGAACAATGAATCATTTATGAAAATAGTTCCAAAACTCTCAAAAGTTAATGTTGTCTCCGGCATATTTAACAATTGGTAAATAGCCGCCCTATCAACGTTTTCATTTGATATTAATTG
>JAYEHE010000080.1:0-4878 GCA_034659415.1 Candidatus Zixiibacteriota bacterium
ATGAATTGCCGACATCGATGGTTCCGTTACAATAAGTATATATGACGCACCGGTTACGGATGCAATCACAGGACAACCAATACCCGGAGGACCATCAACAATAATTAATTCGGCTTCTTTCTCTTCTGCAATTTGCTTTGCTTCGCGACGAAGCAACGAAACCAATTTCCCTGAATTAGCCTGAGCTATACCTAATTTTGCATGAACAAAAGGACCATGAGAAGAGTCCGACAAATACCATTCACCGCTGATAACATCATTAAATTCTATGGCATTTTCAGGACAATGCCTGACGCAAACACCACAGCCATCACATGCATACGGGTCTATCCAAAATTTATCATCACCTTCTTTGTTGGTCGATTTAATAGCATCAAAACGGCAGTAATTTTGACAAACACCACAGTTGGAACATTTTTTTTCATCAATAAAGGCTTGCTTACCGCCGATAAAATCTTCTTTTTGGGTAACCTTGCTATCTATAATCAGATGAAGGTCGGCAGCATCTACATCGCAGTCAACCAGCACTTTATTATTTGATAAAGCCGCCAATGAACCTGCTATGCTTGTCTTTCCGGTTCCGCCCTTGCCGCTAATTACAACTAATTCTTTCATTGGAAACCTTATCAGTAATATTCATAATTAATTTGTTAAAAATATTTTTGTAATTTGTATTAATATCGTAAAGCATTTTGCCACGGGAGTATGCCTCGGCGGCTTTGCGGTCGAAAGGAATCTGATTTAATATTTCGATATTTTCATTTAGACAATATTCTTCAGTTTTACTATTACCAATATTTGACCGGTTAATCAAAACTCCAAACTGTAATCCAATCTCTCTTACCATTGCAACTGCAAGCATAAGATCGTTTAATCCAAATGGAGTTGGCTCAGTAACCAGAATAACATAATCGGTATCGTGAATAGCTTCTATTACCGGACAGGAAGTCCCGGGAGGAGCATCGATTATAGTAAAATCCGCTTTCTTGCTTATCTTTCGCATCTCTTTTGTCAGGGGCGGTGAGATAGCTTCGCCAATATTTAACCGTCCCTCATAAAATTTCACCCCCATACCAATACCATAATTAATAGTACCAATACTCCTTGAGATTTCTTTTATAGCATCTTCAGGGCAAATATCAGAACATCCTCCGCACCCATGACACAATGAAGGGAACAGTTCTACTTTTTTCCCAAGCACTGCAATAGCATGGTATTCACAACCAGCCGAACATTTTCCACACAGGGTACATTTCTCATGATCAACTTCAGGGATTAGAACCGAAGCGTCAAACTGTTCTGTTATTTCCGGCTTAAGAAATATACTCCCATTCGGTTCTTCCACATCACAGTCAAGATAAACTACATCACGCCCTTGTCTTGCAAGTGCCAAAGCTAAATTTGTAGCTATCGTTGTCTTTCCGGTACCTCCCTTACCGCTCGCGATAGATATTTTCAAACTACTTCCTTTGTAATATTTATTGCCTATTCATCAATTTTCCACATTCAGGACAAGTTGTCTCTATACATGGCACACCTATCTTATGAGGAGCTATTTTTCCACAGTTAGGGCAAATGCAATTATCTCCGGGACCAAGCCCTTGTCCTCCCGAACCTTGACCACGACCACCGCCGCCACCTTGACCACGACCACCGCCGCCGCCCTGACCACGACCACCGCCGCCGCCCTGACCACGACCACCGCCGCCACCTTGACCACGACCACCGCCGCCACCTTGACCACCTTTTGTATTAAACATATTTTCCTCGCTTATTCTTTTGTGTCGTCCTGTACATTTTTTTCATTTCCAACCTCTTGTTGGATCTTGCTCATCTGTAATTCAATATTCTTAAGTGCTCCTTTTAAATACTGAGCTTCTTCTTTTAGATAGCTCAGTTCTTCCTGTTGAGACGCCGCAACAAATTCTTCGGTTGGAACAGATGGATTGAAGTTTCTCGGATACATTCGTGCAGGCCCACCTGCAAAAAATTGGTTACGGTACCTACCACCACCCTGAAATCCTCTACCAAACCCCCGACCAATTCCACCACCGAACCCACGTCTTAATCCACGACCTCTTCCAAAATTCCCCCCGAAAGATTGACTCATATAACCCGGCACATCATTTCCGGCACAAAATCCTTCTCCTCGTCCCGTCATTGCACCAGCACCCATCGGACCTGTCTTATCACCTCTTGGCATCTTATTCTCCTTTCTTAAAAAATTAACATAAAACACTAAATGTTTTTTGGCTTACCAATGGCCACCAACATTTGCCTGAGTACAAAACTCAAGCTTGTCGTTACGAGCCAATTCAATAGCCTCAGAAACTTTACCTTTTGACCACAATGCAGATTTTATGTCGGCAGTAGCCAGAGCACTAAACGCTTGGGGTCCAAAATTTTCGGAAATTACTAAATCAATATTCTTCCCCGAAAGAAGTTCTACTGCCTTCACACCAACACCTTGTGAAGATTTTGCATTAGCATTGTTGTCAAGAGCTTCGAAACGGTCAGTGTCAGTATCATAGATTATAAAATAGTTCGCCCGTCCAAAACGCTCATCAACCAGACTGTCTAAGTCCGAACCTTTTGATGAAATTGCTATTATCATATTTTACACATTCTCCTTAAATTAAAATTTTATCATTAGTTATTATTTATACCTCTTCCACCTCTCCGGCCTCTTCCACCTCTTCTGCCCCTTCCACCTCCTCGGCGACCTCGTTTACATCCAGGCAGAAAAAATTTATTAGAAATAATTTCACCTTGAGAATAAGCTAAAATTACATCATCAACTTCGCCACCAATCCACGGTATCAACTCAATTCCAGTAACCGAAAGCAGCATTTCTGTTTCATTAGACAAAGCACCACATATTAAAACATCAATATCTTCACTTTGAAAATATTTTATTCGATTTTGATAATTTAAAGACGGAATACTCACAATATGTCTAGCAGATTCAACATTATCTTCAATCTCTGAAATAAGTAGAATACTCGCCGTCTCCAAAACCGGAGAAATACGATTTTTCCATAACGGAATTGCAACCTTTATTTTCATAACTAATATTATAGCATAATCCATGCCACAATTTGATTTAGTGCATATTACGCCACGTAACGTATTGTTATATAGCCCGTTATAAGCATTATGAATAAATCGAAAAGTTTATTTAAATCGAAATAAGATTGCTGTTTTGCATTGTTTTGGCGTCACATAATGCATTATTGCAATTACTGTTTATTGGGAATTTCTATCCCGAATTTTTTAATTTTACGCCAAAGAGTAGTTTTATGAATACCTATATCTTCTGCTGTTTTTTTCCTGCTCCAATTGTTTTTCTTCAACGCTTTTCTCAGATATTCAGATTCTAACTCATTCATTGATGTTGGTTTTTTCAGGGAAGATCTTTCTTTTGGAATAATGGATTCTGGAAGGTCTTCAAGTTCAATTATTTTACTTTTACATAAAACAAAAGCGTGTTCAATTATATTTTCTAATTCTCTTATATTTCCGGGAAAATCATAATTGATTAAAACCATAAGTGCTTCGTGCGAGATGTCTGAAATATATTTATTTTTCAAATTATTAAACCGCCGAATAAAATGTTCTATCAGCAACGGAATATCTTCTTTGCGTTCATACAGTGATGGTAATTTTATCCGTATAACATTTATTCTATAATAAAAATCTTCTCTAATTTGACCGGATTTTACAAGGTCTTCTATTTTTACATTTGTTGCCGCTATAATACGAACATCAGATTTAACTGGCTTTGTTCCACCTAAAGGCTCATATGTTCGTTCTTGTATAACACGAAGCAACTTTACCTGAAGAGCTTGAGAAATTTCAGCAATTTCATCAAGAAATATCGTTCCTTTTTCAGCTAATGCAAATCGTCCCGGCTTATCTTTGCGGGCATCAGTAAACGCTCCGGCTTTATAACCAAACAATTCTGATTCAAGTAAAGTATCTGGAAGTGCTCCACAATTTATAGAAACTATCGGTTTTTTGTTCCTTGATGAAAGATCATGCAATGCACGAGCAATTAGTTCTTTACCTGTTCCGGTTTTACCTTCAATGAGAACAACACTATCACTTTGAGCAATGCTAGGCAAACTGTCAAATATTTTTAACATCTCATTATTTTTGCTGATAATATTATGAAATGAATATTTTTTTTCTAATTCTCTTTTGAGTTCCTCTATCGCACTTAAATCTCTAAAAGTTTCCACGCCCCCAACAATTTCACCGTTCTTATCTCTTAAAACAGCCGTAGATATACTAATCGGGATTCTATTACCTTTGTTATCAATAATATAAACTGATTGGCATACAACTGGTTTTTTTGTTTCAAATGTCTTCCTTAAAGCACAATCATTTTCACAAATTGAAGCATGAAAAACATCACAACAACGCTGATTCATCGCTTCCTTTTTTGAAATACCCGTAATTTTCTCTGCCGCTTTATTGAAAGATGTTATCCGCCAGTCCTTATTAACTGTAAAAACTCCCTCGGCTATCGAGTCAAGAATTACTTCGGTCGTATCGCTTTTACTTTTATTTGCCATAATATTTCAATCTTAAAATCATTATTCCTTGGTACAATCATACAATAAGCATTGCATAATTGCAACACTCAAATTATATTTTTTCAATAAAATTTACTTTAAATTAGACAAGACAAGCATCTAATTTAAAAAGATGGTCAAATAATTAAAATGATTTATCAGATAAATATAAAAAAGCTGGGACACAGGGATTCGAACCCCGATCCTACGGTCCAGAGCCGCATGTCCTACCATTGGACGATGTCCCAGTTTCAATCTTCTTTATCGACCGAAAAAATGAATATTCAACTAATCGACCCGT
>JAYEHE010000081.1:0-4866 GCA_034659415.1 Candidatus Zixiibacteriota bacterium
GAATAGAAGAAGAATAGAAGAAGAATAGAAGAGAAGCAGGGCGCAGAGATTGCGAGAGACTAATATTTCGGCGGTGTCCTTAATTTTAGCGGTGTCCTTAATTTTGTGTAAACAGTTAATTGTTTATTTCAGAACAAATTTGATTTTGCAAAATGTTATCATTTTTTTTGTAAAATTCTAAAAGTCTGCATGGATTTGCAAACATTTTGCTCAAAAATTGCAATTGAAGCATCTATTTTGGCTGTAACTACCTGTAATAGATTAAAATAATGATAATTTCCAGTTGGCAGGAATCTTGCATTTAAGGCTAATTGATGAGTAATTTCTTGACAATTTGAGGATTAAAAGTATATTATGAGAGCTGACAAAAAAAAGATACTTACCAAGTCTTACTGCACTGACTCGTTAATCGAGGTTGCGAATTTTTGTAAGAAATCATGTATAAGAGGGGTTTGGCAGCAATATACTGAGGATGAAGAGGATAGATATATCGTGGCTTGTTTTGCTTTGATAGGGCGAAATATATTATAGTTTAGCCACGAGGGGTTTTTGCTCTTATGGAGGAAAATGACTTTGTTTGGGAAAACTGAAAAGTTATTTATAATTAAATTATTTTTTGTTTTTATAATTTTCGGATTATCTGCCGCATCCGTTTTGTCGGCACCTCCGAATGTTGTAGATCAAAATTATTCTTCTGCAATTTGTAGTTTTTCTGTTGAAAGACAGATACAAGTTGTTGCATCGGACAATGAAAATGATCCAATAACTTTTGAATTAATATCGGGACTTGGTACAATTGATCCTAATAGTGGTATTATTTCTTATACGGCAAATAATGTTGGGGTTGAAACATTTGTCGTTACTGCTTCTGATTTGGAAGGAACCACCCAGGCAACTATTACTGACCAATTAACCCAAAATAGTTCTCCTTTAGTAACCGGTATGCAGGACAGCAGTTATTATCTTTGTAGTCCGCAAACAGTTTATGTCCCAGTAACAATCTCTGATCCGGATAATAATATTGAAAATATCTCTTTTAATAATGGGTATTTTGATAGTCAAAATTCCGTACTTGAGTTTATACCTTTTGATAGTGGATGGTATGAAATAATTGTCACTGCTACTGATAGTTGTGGGGAAATGTCATCGGATACAGCTAATATTCATATTTCTAATGACAATTCACTTCTTTTTGATGTTCCCAATGATACAACACTCTTTATTTGTGAAACCGGTACATACTATTTCCCGATTACTTATTCAGGTGCTCCCGAAGGGACAATTATTACAGTTGATGGTATAAATACCTGGTATGATGCTGATTCAAATGCAGTTGTCTTTGCATCTGAATGTGGTATTACTAATGAGATTACTGTTACCGTTGAGACGCCCTGTTGGACTTATGAAAAAATATTTACTGTTACTATTATTTGTAATAGTGAACCTTATATAGCACTTCCAGTAGATTTTACTACTTCAGCTTGCATTGGCGGCGAGATTTGTATTCCAATAGGCATATCAGATATTGATGACAATGTTTCTGAAGTTGTTACTAACTTAACCGATGGAATTGTTTATAATCCAAAATTTCATACTGTTTGTTTTACCGCTGATACTCTTGGCATCTACGCCGTTGAAATTACAGTTATTGACGCTTGCGGAGCATCGAGCACAGATTTAGTAAATGTTAATGTCATAGCTAATACGCCGCCTGTTTTAACATATACTCCTGATATAACTTTGTTCCGCCAATGTGTCTTTGAAGAAATTTGTTTGCCTGTAGGAGTCAGTGATATTGATAGTAATCTTGATTATGTTTCAGGTAATGTAGGTTACTATAATTATAATACGAATGAGTTTTGTTTTACTCCTGATACAGCCGGTCAATATTCTATAATAGTAACTGCCGTTGATTCATGCGGAGATTTTGATGAAATAGTAATCGACCTGACTGTTGAGCAGGGTGATTATGTGGACGTAGAAATCCAAGATGCTGATTTTGATCTTTGCGGACCGCAGATGGTTTGTATTCCGGTTAATATTTCCGGAGCGTATGACAGTGTTAATGTCAATTTAGGAACTTTTGCCAATAATGAAATTTGTTTTATGGCTGATGCCGCCGGTTCTTATACTCTGAACATTGAAGCATTTGCTGAATGTAATAGTATGTCAAGTTCTGCGGTTGTCGAAGTTCGAATAGATCCAAGATTGGTTTGCCCTGATAATTTAGATACTCTGCTTTGTGAAGCAACAACTTTAGCTTTTGACTATGAGAGTTCGGTGTTGGTTGACAGCATTAAAGTTACTGCTCCTGCTTATCTTGAGAGTGGACAGGTTATGGTACCTATTGATGCTGATGGTATTTATGAAATAACGATGACCGCTTATAGCGAATGTGGAATAGATGAATGTGCTTTTGAAGTAGATGCTATAATAAATAATGCTCCGGTACTTGTTGCTGGTGATGATTTAGAAATTCGAGTCTGCAGTTTCAGTGAGGTTTGTCTTGAACCGTTTACTTTGTATGATACTGAAAATAATATAGATTCCGTAGTTACAAATTATGGCAGTATTCAAAATAACAGAGTTTGTTTTACTCCTAATACATTAAGGGAATATGAAGTAATTATGACCGCTTACGATGCTTGTGGTGCGGTTGGTGCTGATACTGTAATAGTTACAACGGTTTTAGCTGATTATGTAAGAGTTCAGTGTAGCGATGATTCATTTAGTTTGTGTGATCCTGGCCAGATTTGTTATCCTGTTGATGTTGATGGAATCTATGATAGTGTTATTGTAAATTATGGAAGCTATTTTAATGGGCAGGTTTGTTTTGATGCGGATACAGCCGGAATTTATACTATTAACGTAACAGGTTACGCCGAGTGTAATGTTTCATCCTGCCAGGCTGATGTTGAAATAAAAATAGACCCTATACTAAGCTGTCCGAATATTCCATCAGATATTTTTATGTGTGGTGCAGACACTCTTGTTTATGATTTTCAAATTTCTGATTTAGTGGATTCAGTCAAAGCAACCGCTCCGGCTTATATTATTGGACAACAAATTTATATCCCTGTTGTACAGTCAGGAAATATAAATGTTACTATAACAGCTTACTCAGTTTGTGGTATTGAATCCTGTAATCTGAATATTAATTCTATTTTTAATTCGGCACCGTTTATATATCTGGGCGATGATATAGAGATTTCTCGCTGTTCAACTGTTGCCGAGCAGTTTGGTTTTACACTTTTGGATGTTGATGAAAATATTGACTCTATTGTAACTTCTTCCAATGTTGATTCAGTTGTTGGCGATTATTTCTTTATTGAACCAGATGATTTTGGGGTTGAGGAAATAATTATTACTGTTTACGATGCTTGCGGAGCAGTGGATTCCGATACAACAGTTATTACATTCATTCAGGAAGGATTTGCATATATTGAGCCATTTCCGGGACCTGTTTTTGATACTATCTGTTTTGCTGACACGATTAAGATTGAAAATTTCGTAATAACGCCCAATGATGCTTTTGTAACTATCTGGCCTAATGGCAGTTATGATACTCTTACGCAGACCTTGAGTATATTTATTGCAAATGAAGGTATTTATCCTGTTAAAGTAAGAGCTGAAACGCCATGTGCTGACGATAGTGTTGAATTTGATTTGAACATTCACATTCCTGTGGTACCTGAAATATCATGTCCTGTTGATCCTATTGATACGCTGGTTTGTGTTGATAGCTTAGAACAAGTTTGCGTGCCTATTGAGATAACAGGGACTGGTGTTGTTGTTGATGTCAATAATGGAGCTGTCTATGAGGATGGTAATATTTGTTTCAATGTTGATACAGCAGGATTGTATGATTTTGAAATTACAGGAACAAATTATTGTGGTAGTGATATTTGTCAAATAAATGTTAATGTTGTTGACGATGAAGCCCCACAGTTGTTTTTACCGTCTGATATATTTATTGAGCGCTGTCCTCAAGATACATCTCAAATCTGTATAGATGGCATAAGTAGTACCGATAGCAGGTCACAGACTTATCTTTACAAGGAATGCGGTCCCGGAGTTCTTGAGTTATTTGGTGCAGATTCCGGAAAGGTCTGTTTCTGGCCGGATACCTTAGGTACTTATAGTTTTTGTATTAGCACCACTGATGGATGTAAGCAAGTAGTTGATACTTTCAATGTTATTATTCAGGATAAAGGTGACTGTGATGTTTGTGTTCGTATGACAATTGATGGCGGGGAATGTGCCGCGGTTGGAACTGCTCATAACGTTGCAATAAAAGTAGAAACTAATGATTATATAACCGGTTTTGATATTTTTCTTGAATATGATGTTTCGGTAATGTCATTCCAATCAGCTATGATTGCTGGTGGTTCTGTTGAAGAATGGGAATATTTTACATTTCGCTATGGTCTTGATGACTGTGGAGCAAGTTGTCCTCCGGGATTAATAAAATTAGTAGGTATTGCTGATAAAGAGACTGTTGCCGGTTCTCCTCCAATCAATACTTTGAAGCCGGATGGAACACTTGTTAATGTCTCTTTCCGTATAGCTAATGATCAAAATCTTAATGGACAGTTTTTGCCTATAAATTTCTTCTGGTATTATTGCAATGATAATACTTTTACAAGTCTTAATAGTGATTCGACTTATTTTGAAAATAGAATTTATAATTTCGAAGGTGTTTTAATTTGGGACGAAGAAGATGACATAAATTATCCTGAAGTTGATAGGGTTTTTGGAACCGGTATGTCAGACGCTTGTTTAAATGATGCTTCTTTATTATCACCAAGAAGATGTGCGGAGTTCTATAATGGCGGAATATGTGTTTCTACGTTCGGTGAACAATCT
>JAYEHE010000082.1:0-4858 GCA_034659415.1 Candidatus Zixiibacteriota bacterium
GCTTGACAGCCAAGACGGTATCTACTCTTGCTTGGCGTATTTTCAACCATGGCGGATGAAGCAATCTCTCTTTATATGAGATTGCTTCGTCGTTTCACTCCTCGCAATGACAGAATTGAACAGTTTTTCAACAAGCCCGAAAACAGGAACCCAGGTTTTCTTGTTTTTTTATTTCAAATTTTATTGCATAGGCAAATCACCAATAAAGACAAAGAGGACCTGGATTCCCGATCGGAGTCGGGAATGACAAACAAAAGGGAGGACACAAAACAGCAGTCACCTGTAGGGAAAGTCTCGAAGAGACTTGGCTATTTTAATAAAACATTCTGTGGGCGGTTCGCCTGGGCGAACCCTCGTCTGCCCCAACCTACAAAATAAATTTCACTTCAAGCTATTTCGATATAACTAAATCTTTCCGCTTCAAATGCAATTCATCAAAACTATCCGATGAAATCACATAATACCAATCAGCAAAGCGTTCATTTAAATCATTACTTAATTTTCTGCCATTTTCAACCTGACGTTGCCAATCTTTATGTTTTCGGTCAAGTTCTTTATTTTTCTGGTCAGTTTCTGTTAAAAGGGAATCTGCTTTATTTTCGAAAGCTCTATTTTTGGGTTTTGCTGGTTCTTTAAAATAATTAGAAATGAATTCTGAAGTAATAAACAAATACCTGTTTTGTCCATCACCTTCATCTCTTGATTTATCCCCACCGGCAGAAACAGCCAAACCGGAACCATAAACAACTTCTCCAAAACGAAGTGTATATTTGACGCCGTCTGATGTATTAAACTGCACCTCCCCTTCGTTTGATAAGAGCTGTCCGTCACGGGAAACATAAAACCCTTTGTTTTGCAAAGAACGAATTTCTGACCTATTGAGATTTTGCTGTTGGTCTGTCAATTTTAAACTTGCAGAAAGTCCTTCCGGTTTAGGACGCACCCCGACAATTTTCAATTCATCAAGAGTTGACAGTAAAGCATTCATTTTCGCACTATCAACCACTTTACCTGACCCCATTTTATTAGCTGACCAAAGTTCATCTTTCATAGTAAGATTCAAAACATCCCTATTATCTACTGAAAAAGTTTTCTCATTTATCGAGTAATCTTTTAGAACAACTTTATTGATTTTATGTTTCATAACATTCAGAAGGTCGGTTTCAATCCAATCTTCAAATTTAGTAGAGATATCAATATCAATCCTTGCAGAATAAACTCTTTTTTGGTCAGGAAGCCTTACAAAGCGTACATTTTTTCTACCTGCTACTTGATTACCAATAATCATTTCTGCCAATATTTTCTCGCTCGCCTTGATAGTTATTTTCTGTCCGCGTCCCGTCAAAGAAGCGGTAGCATCCATCGGGTCAACCACGCCCAATTGTTCATGCTCTGATATATTATCAGTTCGGAAATCATCCTTTTTAATGCCGATAAGTCCGGTTGCTGTTTTAGCCAATCTTTCTTTACCATCGGCAAGGTAATTATAGTGAGAAGGAATTGTCCACAGTCCATTTTCAAAAGTTACCTTAAACGGAACAGCCTGCCCGCTGTTTTGGTCAAAACTTATCACTTCTAAAGTTGTAGCTTCATTCGGATCGGTAAAATCAGGAAAAAATATTTCACCCTGTTCGATAAAAGCATCAGGAGTTATTTTTTTCGGAGCCATTATAAATGCTAATAAAGCTAAAACAGCAGCGGCACAAATATATATCAATGTTTTTTTATTTTCACCCATAGCTTAACTCCTTAACCTTCTTGAGAACAATTCTCCTTCATATTCACGTTTTCTCCGTCTAATAAAAATGACAATACCCATAATAAAAACGGGTATTGGCGGAAGAAGAACCGCCAAAGTTTTAATCCGGCTTTGTATATTTCTAATCTCCGCTTCGGATTTCTCTTTACTGGTTGCTATCTTAGCTTCCTTATCTGCCTCAATTGAAGTTTTTAACGCCTCGAACCGTCGATTTTCAACTTCCTGTATATTCTTTGCCATAATTTGTTTAGTCTTTTCATCAAGGTCTGTCCGATTACGAACTTCGGCTACTTTCTGACTCAATCTCTGCTGAGCATCGTCGAGTGCTTTCTGTGCTTCTTCCTCGGCAATTTGCTCATCGCGTAAACGCCTCTCTATAAATTCTCGGCTCTGTGCCTCGACCAATTCAAGAGCACGATGTTTGACTCTTTTTTTGCGAAGATTTATAAAAGTATAGTCTTCAACCAAAAGGTCCATACAATTCAAGAAAAATGTTACATTGTCAAAATTAAGATTTTGCATTCCCTGACTACGAATATTAAAAAACTGTTCGCCGATAAAATCAATATCAGAAATCAAAATCAGATTGAGAATATTCACCGATGTATCACCACTTTGAGCATTGTTCATCTGCGTTCCCCAAACTCTGGCGGCGGTTGTATATTTTTCTCCGGTAGGCATCCGTCGTGGGTTTCGATTCAAAGTCAAACCCATCCCAAGAAAACCACGTTGTACAATATCGTTCCAGTTATGTAAACCTGAAATCAAGCTTGTTTTTAGAAGGGATTGAAAATCATAAGTGCTACCGGGGATTTTCCTGAAATTTCCGGCATACAGCATAACTACTTCCTGAAGTCCTGCCGATGCCTGGTTCATTTCATTGAAAGCTTCATCATTCCTGTCGGTCTCACTGATAAACAAAATTTCGGGTTGAATTGCTTTCAAATCAGGATGAGGATTATAACTATCCCAAACAATCTGCCCATAATTCCAATGTACGCCGACTGATTGCATTAGCTCCTGCAAATTTCCTTTTGCTTTGCCCTGTTGACCGCCCATCATTTGATTTTGTTGTACCTGTGGAATAATTGGCGAGAGCATCGTATTAAAAACCGGTACCGGATCTACAAGCATTAGAGTCGGATGACCTTTAACAATATAATTTTTAAGATTGGTCATCTCATTTTGTTCTAAAGATGATGGCAACACTGCTAACAAACCATCAATTTCTTCAGTAATTGGCTCAGAAGCCTTTATCTGAACTATATCATACTGCTTGTTTAGTTCTCTTACCATCGCCCAAGGAGGTTTACTTGACATAGTCTGATAATTAAAATCACCAAGTATTTTAGCTTCGGTAGCCAGTATTCCAATTTTAGCTCTTTTTGACTTAGCCGCAACTCTAATACTGCGGACTAATTCATATTCAACCGGCAAGCCTTTATCAAAAAATGGAATTATTTCTTCGTTCGCTCCGCTTGTAAATGCTAATCCAAGAAAAACCTGATTAACTGAGCTTTGAGAACTTGCCATGGAAACCACATCACGGGGATGAATATTAAATTTTTCTCTTGCATCCAAAGCGGCGTCGGTATAAGGTTCGGTATCTTTTATCAGTACCTGAATTTTATCTCCTGCAATTGCTGATATTTCCTTGAGCTTACTTATAAGATTTGCTCTGGTTTCTACATATTCCTGAGGAACTTCCGGACTAAGAAACGCCTGTATCAGTACCGGACGACTATCGTCCAATTCTTCAATTAATGTTTCTGTTTCACAGGATAAAGAATGAAGCTGTTCGGCAGTAGTATCAATACGGAAAGAAAATCTGCCTATAATTATATTGATACTGACAACCGCTATAATTAAAGATACAACCCTGATAATTTGATGAAATTTAAATCTATGACCTCCGGCGTCAGGAGGCCAATGACGTTTACCAATAAGAATTACATTAACAAATAAAAAGATTGCGGTTATTGAAATAAAATAAAGTAACCCGCTTAAACTAATAATTCCTCTTGCAAATTCATTAAAATAATCAAAAACTCCCAAAGGTGCCAAAAAGCTCTGAAGGGTGTCGCTTACTATCCATTGCCTTGATGTAACAAACACAAAAAACGAGCAAAACAGAGCACCGACTATAAAAGAAATAGTTGCGTTGATAGTTAAAAGCGACGCCAACATCCCTACAGCTATAAAAGCGGCACCAATAAAAAAGAATCCAAGATAATTGGCAAACATAAGACCTATATCAGGAAATCCCAACCAGTAAAGAACAATTACATGACTTAAGGATAACAAAAGAGATGCGACATATACCATTAAAACCGAAAAATATTTACCGATAGTTATCTCAATATCAGTTACTGGAAGTGTAAAAAGAAGTTCATCCGTCCCCTGTTTGGTTTCATCTGACCAAACCCCCATAGTTAAAGCAGGTACAAAAACCAGCAATAAATATGGCAAGAGATTATTCAATTGGTCAAGATTAGCTAAATTATTTCTAAAAAATCCTACTTGCCAAAATGCGGCGGCGGCACTTAAAAATATAAAAAGTGTTATAAAAACATATCCGGTAGGACTGCTAAAATATGAACGAAGGTCACGAAGGCAGATTGATTTGATAGCACTATAATTAATGTTCATTTTTATCTCCTTCCCCGATTTCTTCCACATTTCCCCCAAAATCAGTCAATTTATAAAAGCTTTGTTCAAAACTATTATCCTTTTGAAGTTCTTTTTTAGAGCCATCAAACTTCAATGAACCATTATGTATCAGAAGAATCCTATCTGCTACCGCTTCCGCTTCCTGCAAAATATGAGTAGAGATAAGAATTGTTTTAGTTTTACCAAACTGCCTAATGTTTTCTCTAAAATCCCTAATCTGGTTTGGATCTAATCCGGCAGTAGGTTCATCCATAATAAGAACATCCGGGTCATGCAATAATGCCTGAGCCAAACCAACTCTTTGACGGTAACCACGAGAGAGTTTACTGATAGGTTTCTCAAGAACTTGCTCAAGTGAACAGGTTGAAATAACTCTTTCAAGATTTTCATTTAATTGATTTCCCCAAATACCTCTAACTTCCCCAAAAA
>JAYEHE010000083.1:0-4855 GCA_034659415.1 Candidatus Zixiibacteriota bacterium
AGCTTTAGTAGCAAATTCCACATAGTTATCAGCCTGTGAATATTCTTTGGCAATTTTATTATCCATATATTTTAAATCTGGCAAATATATATCAATATCGTTTTCGAGCGAATTTATGATTTCCGGTTTATCGTACCCATTACTATTGTAAACATAAGGTTGCCGGTAACCTCTATTATTTAACTCAGAGATTATTTCCAACATTTGCGGTATATAATGACCGGGGGAGACAAACCCTACTCCCTGGGCACCATGATTTAGAATTTCAATAATTTGATTAATAACCTGATCTAAAAGAATTGTATTGTATTTTTTATTATTCCTATCGCTGATTTGATAATTCTGGCAGTAGATGCATTGAAGGTTGCACCTGTTGAAAAAAATATTGCAAATACCATTATCACCGGAAATAACCGGTTCTTCTCCTTTGTGGCAACAGATAGATGAAATATCATAGCTGTTATCTCCCCGACACCACCCGCTTGGTTTTAAAATTCTATCAACATTGCATTCTCTTGGACAGCAATTGCAATTTTCCAATGAATTAAAATCCGGCTTTCTCATATAACTAATATAATAAAAAAAGCCGCTTTGTAGAGCGGCTTTTATAAATTCGTAAATAAAAAATTATGCTTCAGGATTTTCTTCGCGAAGAGCCATAATACGCTGTTCAACCATCAGCATTTGTCCCGGGTTGTTTGCCATTTTCACCAAAGAGACCAATTCGTTGGCTTTGGAGACTTCTTCAACCTGTTCCATTACAAACCACTGCAAAAAGTTATCGGTAGCAAAATCATTTTCAGAACGAGCCAGTGCAACCAGTTCATTGATTTTTCTTGTAATAAATTCTTCGTGAATAACGCTCTCTTCACAGATTTCTATAACAGAACCAAAATCTGTTTTTGGTTGCTCTAATGCCAGAAGTTTAACTTCGGCACCCTGATCAAAAAGATATTTAGCCATTTTCATCGCATGTTCTTTTTCCTCGTCAGCCTGAGCGTAGAACCATTTGGCAAATACTTTCAAATCCTGTGCTTCAAGAGAAAAAGCCATAGAAAGATAAAGCCAATATGAAAAGAACTCATGTTTTATCTGTTCATTGATGGCACTCGCCATTTTTTTTGAAATTACCATTTTTTTATCTCCTTAATGTTTAAAATTCAAATTTCTATACTCAAAGAACATAAATTCAAGTACATAAGTTTCAAATTTTTTCAGAAAATATCAAGCTGATATTTCAATTATTTGAGCTGAACGAAAATATATCTGAGATATAAAAACCGACAGAAATTTAATTCTGTCGGTCTTCATTTTATCACTTTTTATAAAACTTATCCTTCCAAGAGGATTTTTTCCATCTGGTCAACTAACTCGCCAAATAATTTAATAGTAGCTTCAACAGATTCCGGAGCGGTTGTATCGACACCAGCATCTTTTAAGATATCAACTGGAAATTTTGACGTTCCAGTTGATAAAAAGTTCAAGTAGGCATTCAAATCATCTTCGTCACCTTCAAGAATTTTTTGAGACAACATTTGTGCCGCAGCATAACTGGTAGCATATTTATAAACGTAAAAAGCACGATAAAAATGTGAAATTTTCATTCCGCTTAAATCATTGTTTTCTCCGATAACCAAATCAGGTCCGAAATATTTCTGGAAAATTTCTCGGTAGGTATTACGGAAAAAATCAACAGAAAAAGCACCTCCATTTTGTAAATGAGTATGGATAGCCATTTCAAATTCCGAGAACATAACCTGAGTAAAGAAAGTACCATCAATTTGTTTAATATAATAATCTAATAGATATAATTTTTCCTTCTTATCGGTAGTATGTTCCAATAAGTATTTCATCAGGAGAGCCTCGTTACAGGTTGAGGCAACTTCAGCTGTAAATAATGAATGACCATGATAAATATACGGTTCGTATTGATTGGAATAGAAGCTGTTCATGGCATGACCCATCTCATGGGCAAGAGTAAACATGCTATTCATATCATCGTTGTAGTTCATTAAAACATAAGGATGCGACGTATATGTTCCCCAGCTATAAGCACCGGAACCTTTGCCTTCGGTTTCATATACATCGACCCAGCCTGATTCTAATCCATTTTTCAAATCTTTAATATATTTTTCACCAAGCGGTTTAAGTCCTTCTAACAAAGTTGCCACAGCCTCCTCATACGGAACATCTTTTTTAAAATCCTTAACCATCGGCACGGAAAGGTCATAGGTGTAAAGAGTATCAACCCCGAGGAATTTCTTTCTTAAAGATGTCAATTTATGCAAAATATGAAGATTATCATTAACCGCCTGAACCAGATTAGTGAAAACTGAGGTAGGGATATTATCACCATCAAGAACTCTGTCTAAAGTGCTTTTATAACCACGGACTTTTGAAATAAAATAATCTTTTTCAACCGATGAACCCAAAGTTGCACCAATTGAGTTCATATATTTTACCCAGGAAGTCTGAACAGTATCGTTAGCAACCCGACGAAGTTCACGATCATTCCCCTTTAATATTTTATAATAACGTCCGCGAGTTAATTCAATTTTGTTTCCTTCGGAATCAACGATAGTGCCAAGTTTATGGTCAGCATTATCAATCATATTGAATACTTTAGAAGGAGTTCTCATCAAAGGTTGGGCGGCGGCAAGAATTGCTTCTTCTTTTTCTGACAAAACATGCTCCTGTTGGCGAAACATATCATCTATAAAAAAGCGATAAATATTAAGGTTTTTATTCTCCGCCATAAAAGCATCGAGTTTATCCTTTGGAATATTTAAAATTTCCGGTTGCATGTATGAAGTTGCTTCGGATAATTTTGATGAAAGAGCTGAAATTCTTCCACCATATTCCTGATACTGGCTTAGGCGTGTATCTTCGTCTAATTTCAAATATGCATAGACATATAAGTTGCCTTCGATAACACCCAATTCGTCAGATAATTTTAAAGCATCCATTAATACCTGTGCTGATTCTCCCAGACGGCCTTTATATTGTTCAAATTGCCCCATACCGTCTTTTAGTTTTTCAAAATCAGCTTTCCACGCTTCGATATTTTCATAAATATCTTCGACTTTCCATTTGTAATTGTCATCAATATCAGATCTTTGCGGTGTTTTGGAATCATCGGCAAATGCTACCGAGACTAAAAGCAACATTGCCGCCATAATCAATGTGATAAATAATGAATTCCGAAAAAATTTTGTCATTTTGACTCCCATTAAATTTGTTTATAAAATTAACTTTTTTTCTTTTTTGTTCCAACAAATATACATAGTTTCAGACAGAATAAAACCAAATATGTTTAATTATATACGAGGAGAATATGTATTCAGTTTCAACAAAAGTCAAACTCCATTATACCGATGCCGCCGGAGTTATGTTTTTTGGTAACTATTTTAAGTTAATTCATGACGCATACGAAGATTTTTTAGATTCTTGCGGATTTAATCTTGGCGATGTTATTGATAAGTCTGATTATTTGATATTGATTGTTCACTCCGAAGCTGATTACAGACAACCGGTTAGAGCAGGTCAATCAGTTAATATCAATATGGCTGTGGATAAAATAAAAAATTCTTCGTTTGTACTAAACTATGTTATTACTAACGAAAAAGAAAAAAAAATCGCCAATCTCCAAACAGTTCATGTTGCTATTGATAAATCTAATGGTAAAAAAATAAGCTTACCTGCTGAATTAAGAATTCAGCTTGAAAGACATGTTGGTTAGTTTTTAATTAATTTTTCAGCCATTTGTTTTAGAATATCACGGCTTGGTTTTATGGAAATTTCTGTTAAATCTTCAGGCCACTTGAAAAAATAATCCGGAATTTTATAAGAAGGCAATTTTTTATTTAACTTTTCAACAATTTCATTCTTATCAAATTCACCGGAAATAAAAATAACCGGCCGCTCTCCAAATTCTTTATCTAAAACCGGAACTACTATAACTTTCTCAAAATCATATAATTCAGCAATTATATTTTCTATTTCTTCGGGTGATATATTTTCTCCACCGGAAATAAATTGATTATCTATTCTACCGGCTACAACCAAATTATTGTCATTATCAAATTGCCCGATATCTCCGGTTGAAAACCATCCTTCTGAATTTAAGGGTTTGTTTAACTTTCCGTTTAGGTAATATCCCTTAAAAAGTGTTTCTCCTTTTACAAGTATTTCATTTTTTGAACTAAGCCTGACTGCTCGATAAGAAAGAACTTGTCCGGAGTGATTAACAGATAAATTTAATTTTTCTGTCGTACAAATCTGTGATGCCATCTCAGTCATGCCATAGCTCTTATAAATTGGCAAACCTAAATCAAGTGCTTCTTTTACAAGTGACGAAGGTATCTTGCTCCCGCCCAGCAGAATTGCTTTTAATGATAACAAATTTTTATTTTTAATATCTTTAAGAAGCCTATGCAACTGCGTTGATACTAATGATAAGTGCGTTATATTATTCATGATAATAAATTCAGACAAATTATAATCATAAGGCGGAATTATAATTGACGCTCCCGCTTGAAAACACCGGAATATTATACCCAAGCCGCCTACATGATAAATCGGCAATGACAACAACCATCTGTCGTTTTGATGTAAAGGCAAATTTTCATTGGAACCTAAAGCGGAATAATAATGATTACTAAAAGTATGCAGTACTGCTTTTGGTTTCGATGATGAACCGGATGTAAAAATCAAAGTTGCATCTTGATTTGAATCTAATGAATTTAATATTGAATTTGTATTTACTTTATTTGAAATATCAACAATACCAGAAATAAGTTTTGAATTTTCTATTGATATATTTTTATCTGAAAAAATAATTGCGGCATCAATTTCC
>JAYEHE010000084.1:0-4802 GCA_034659415.1 Candidatus Zixiibacteriota bacterium
GATGAATCCAGCCGCAGCGTTACGACTTGTGACTTATGTCGGAGCGGCGGTTATGTTAGTTGCGGCATATTTTATAATTGATTGGTTAAAGGTTGATCAAAAAGTTTTTTGGGCTATTTTGGGTGGTAATGTAGCTGGTATCATTTTGGGTCTTTTAACAGAATATTATACTGCCGCTAGTCCAATTCGTAAAATTGCTAAATCCTCTGAGACGGGTGCCGCTACGAATATCATCTCAGGTCTTGCAGTAGGTATGGAATCAGTTTTATTCCCGATAATTGTAATTTGCTTAGCAATATATACCGGTTTTTATTTTGCCGGATTATATGGAATAGGTATTGCCGGTGTTGGTATGTTGGCTACTATTGGGGTTACAATGTCCGTTGATGCTTATGGACCAATTGCTGATAATGCCGGTGGTATTTCTGAAATGTCAGGTTTAGGTTCTGATGTTCGTTCTATTACTGATAAGTTGGATTCGCTTGGTAATACTACTGCGGCGATTGGTAAAGGATTTGCAATCGGTTCTGCCGCCTTAACAGCTCTGGCTCTTTTCTCGGCTTATTCTGCTGCGGTAGATTTAAATAGTATAAATATTTTAGAGCCAAAAGTAGTAATAGGTTTCTTCCTTGGTGGTGTTCTGCCATTTTTTGTAGCATCATTAACTATGACTGCTGTTGGTAAAGCCGCCGCTCAGATGGTAGAAGAAGTTCGTCGTCAATTCCGTGAGATTAAAGGTATCATGGAAGGAAAGGCTAAGCCGGACACCGGACGTTGTGTTGATATTGCAACTAAAGGTGCTTTGGCGCAGATGGTTGCTCCCGGCTTAACAGCAATTTTATCTCCGATAATTGTCGGTTATCTTCTTGGTAAAGAAGGTTTGGGCGGTATGTTGGCTGGTGCGACAATGTCAGGTGTTATGTTAGCGTTGATGATGGCGAATGCCGGTGGTGCCTGGGATAATGCTAAAAAATATATTGAAACCGGTGCTCATGGAGGCAAAGGCTCAGATGCCCATAAAGCGGCTGTGGTTGGTGATACAGTTGGTGATCCGTTTAAAGACACTTCCGGTCCGTCAATGAATATTCTTATCAAGCTGATGGCTATTGTTTCATTGGTGGTTGGACCATATTTATTTAAATAAATATTATTTGATCATATAAAAAAGGGATATCAATTAATCGTTGATATCCCTTTTTTTGAAGATAGGGATTTGTTCACTGTAAGTAGATTGATGTCCACTCAATAAAACAGTGAGTTTTTGAATATTGACATAATAATTCAATTGACTATTTTTTGTAAAAATTAGATAAATAGAGAATATATTTAAGTATTCAAAATATAATAAATGATATTTTGAAATGGTTATATATTGGAGTTTTATGAAATTTTATGCAGGCAAGATTATCGCAAACTTTAAATATTATGCTAACGCGGGTATTATTTTTTGTATTGTATTTTCGTTAGGCTTAACTGGATGTTTACAAAACCGACATTTTCGGAAGAAACCACTTACCGCAGAAGAAATAAAACTTAAACAAAAAGATTTTACGACTGAATTTGGGGATATTATTTACCTTAAAAGCTGGGGTCAAAAATATACAAAAGATATCTACGAAAAAGAAAATGGAGTGAGGAGCAAAGAAGCAACTTTTTTCAGGATTCGTTATGAAATGTTAAAAATGCTTGCAGAAAGAGAGGGAGAAGGTTCACCTGTTTGGAATCTTTACCATGAACTTAGGGCGAGTAATATTATAAATGATTCATTAAGAATAGAATATATTTACGAAAAAGCTTTTTGCAATGTGATGACTAAATTTGGGAAAGGTAATTTTCTTGATGATAAACTTTTTGAAATTGCAGAAAAAATAAGGTACAGCAGAGACCTTTATGGTAACCCATGGAATTCAAATATGTGTTCAAACGAAATGTTTAGCAGGCTTTTGAATTTGGGTGTGCCGGAGGTAAATTCCCTTAATGACAGTTTAGCAGTCTTTGAATTTCCAAACGGACAAATATATCTTTGTAAATTGGATGATGCCACCAGAAATTATTATATAATTCCCAGCCCGGTTAATGACATTGTTCGCGATATTAATTGTCTTAAATATCCTTGTGAAGATCAATCTTTGGTAGCAGTTATTCCACCGCAAATTCCGGATAATATTAAAGAGGCTAATGAACAGTTAAAAAAATGGGAAGGTAAAGTTGTAGTTAAAAACGAAGACCTATTGCCCGTCCAGACTTTGCATATTATGCTGCCTCATGGAACTCCTGATTCCCCTGATATTTGGAACAAAGTGGGTATTAATTCAATTTGGTATTTTAGATTAGACCAGATAAACCCTAAAAAAAAAGACTCACTTAATATAACCTTAGAAATTCTTGTAAATCCCTTAGGCTCAGAAGACAGTTTGGTTTATAAAAAAGTGGATACTGTTTATAATATCAAAGGTCTTAACCCTACCCATCCGATTAAAATCAGCTTATCGGGCGGAGATTTCCACACTATAAAATTGGGTCATTCCCTCAAAGACGTAGGCATGTCAAAATACAAAATCAGTACTAAAATGACTACTTGCGAAGGAGAGATTATACAATCAACATTTTTTGAACTGCCAAATTCAAATATTCAAACGCCCGCTTTTGAAATGTATTCGGTTAATGAAACAGATTATGTTTTAGGAAGAGAATTTAATGAAGGAGATACAATCAATCTCCAAATCCCAGTTAGCGGAGCTTTTTCAATTCCAAACAATAAAGGAATTCAGGTTTACTCAAGTTCCGTTTCTGTTTATTGGGAACCGGAAAAAATACAAAAAAAAACAAAAGAGGAAATATCTATCGGGGACTTAGAAGTTCTTAGATGGGACCCAGGTAAAATTTCAGGAGATAGTTTAAGAAAAAATCTTGACGATTTTCTATCCGATAAAAATTTGGAGAGTGTTATTACTCCAACCATTCTTCATAAATATACAGTTTCTCCTAAAAGTTTAGCACAGAATGTCACTTATAGTAATAAAAGGTCTTATTTTGAATATCTATCTTTTGTTGTTCCTGAAGATATAAAATTAAAGGGAGCGGGTGTTCTAAGAGCAAAAGTTACCAGTTATCATTATGGGCAAAAAAAAGAATTAGTTATTAATGAAGCAAAAATCAGAATTTTTATTAACTATTGAATAGCATGGGATATCAATTAATCGTTGATATCCCTTTTTTTATCATTAATATTGAATAATGCAATAATTGAATAGTATTTTACTTATGTAGTACTGAAACATTTGATTTTAAACATCGTAATGAAATTAAGTACTAAGGAGTAAACAATGGAACGGGATAACAGAGTGGAATCTACTTCAGTGATGATGACAAAAAATTATTCAATTAGTGGATTGTTTGAAGTGTTTTATAACCCTTCGAAATTGTTTGGTAATGTAAATTACAATCCGAAAATTTTAATTCCATACTTTGCTTACGGAATTTTGATGTTTCTGTTTTATTATGCAACTGCTGATTATATTGTAAAAATGCAAATGGAGTCTCCGGCATTTCAGCAAAGATTTGATAATGGTATGCCGTCTAATATGACTGATTTGATGAAATATAATGTGATTATATTTGGGAGTTTATTATCATTGATTATTCCAATAATATCGACTTGTTTTGCGATTTTTTTTGGGAATTTAGTTTACGGAACAAAAGAAAAATTCAAAAAAGTTTTTTCAGTTGTTATTTTTAGTGCATTTATTATTGCTGTTGGGAAAATAATTGTGTTGCCTATGATTTTTGCTAAGGAAAGTGTGATGGTTTCATTATCACCGGCTATTTTAGTTTCTCATCTGGGAGCGGATTCATTTTTGTATGTTTTATTTTCAAAATTAGATTTATTTATTATATGGGAAATAATAGTTGCCGGTATAGGTTTTTCAATAATTTATAATTTACCACGCAACAAAGGTTATATGTTATCTGTCTTATCAGTAGGAATGATATCAATTATTCATATATTATATACAGCTTTAGGTGAGTTGTTATAGCAAAGGAGTAAACGAATGAAGTTTTTTACGGTCAAAATTCTTGTAGTTGTTTTAGCATTAACTGTTTTAATGGTTGGAAATATTTATGCTCAGGAGTTGACTTTAAATGATTGTATTGAGATAGCTTTACAAAAAAGAGCATCAATAGTTGCCGCTTATGGTTCCGAAGATAGAGCGAAAGCTGACAAAAGGGCGGCTCTTGGTGCATTTTTACCAAGTTTAAATGCTTCCTATGGTTATAGCAAATCAAATACGACAGACATTGAAACGACAATAAATAATGTGACGGCTACTCAAGGAGATCAAGATCGAACCAGTAAATCAATGAATCTTCAAGCCAGTATGTGGGCGTTTAGTCTGCCAACAATTTTTAATTATTTCGGTGCTTCTATAGACCGTGAAAAAGCATCTTTAGACGTATTAAATTCTGAACTGGATTTAATTTTTTCTGTAAAAACTTCATATTATGCATATTTAGCAACAGAACAAAATGTTACTGTCCAACAGGAAGCTGTTAAACGAAGTGAAGAGCAGTTAAAATTGATAGAATCCAAATATGAACTTGGTTCAGCCGCCAAATCCGATGTGTTAAAGCAAAAAGTCCAATATGGTAATGATAGATTGAGTTTGCTTTCTGCAGAAAATTCTGTTGATGAAACTAAATCTTCATTGGCTTATACTATAGGTCTTGATCCAAACAGTGATCCAAAATTTTCATCCAGTTTTACAGAAGTAGATTATGACGGCAATCTAAATGATGCGATG
>JAYEHE010000085.1:0-4787 GCA_034659415.1 Candidatus Zixiibacteriota bacterium
ATAAACTTTTCTTGCTTCCGGGTCGTTAGCTAAAAATTCAGATGAACCCGATGTTAAAATCTGGCCATCACACATAATATAAGCTCTATTACAGATAGACAGTGTTTCTCTTACATTATGATCAGTGATAAGAACCCCTAAATTTTTTTTAACAAGCCGTTCAATAATTCTTTGAATATCCTCAACAGCAATCGGGTCAATTCCCGCAAATGGTTCGTCCAACAAAATAAATTTTGGTTTATTTACCAATGCTCTTGTTATTTCAACTCTTCTTCGTTCGCCACCGGACAATGTATAAGCTTTATTTTTTCGTAAGTTGGTGATATCCAATTCATTAAGAAGTTCGTCCAACTTGTTTTTGCGTTCTTTTCGGCTGTAGTCTTGGAATTCCAGTATTGACATTATATTTTCTTCAACTGTCATTTTTCTAAATACTGAAGCTTCCTGGGCAAGATACCCAATTCCCAGATTAGCTCTTTTATACATCGGCAATTTACTTATATTCTTGTCACCCAAATGGATAGAGCCGTTATCCGGTCTAATAAAGCCAATAATCATGTAAAAAGTCGTAGTTTTACCTGCTCCATTAGGACCTAATAGACCAACGATTTCGCCCGGATTTACAGAAATTGAAACTTTATCAACAACAGCTCGATTTCTGTAAGTTTTCTTTAAATCTAAAGATGATAAAACAGCTTCCATGTTCTAAATATAATGCTTTTTATGTATTATACAAAATTAAAATGTACGTAGATTAATATTTGCTTTATATATGGAGAATTATTTGAAAATATTGGTAAAAAGAACTAAGTTACTGTTAGAAAAATTAAAATTTACAAATTGAGGATATAATGAAAAAAACTGTTATTTTATTTTTAACTATCTTGATCACCGTAAGCATTCTGCAACTGGGATGCGGAATATCGGAAGAAAATGAATCTTCGTCATTTGAAAAAGGAGAGGCTTTACTAAGTGAATTTAAATTTGATGAAGCTGATAAAATTTATAAAAAATTCTCTGAAAGGGATTCTCTTAACTACAAAGGGTTTTATGGTTCTGCCTTAGTTGATGAACATAGGTTTAAATTTATTGATGCACTAATAAAATATATGACGGTTATTGAAACGGCGGATGATTACGCACCTGCATATTTAGGATTGTACAGGATGTACAGATTTTTTGATATGCCTTCTGAAGCCAGTATGGTTGGATTTAAATATATCAAATTGGCAGGGGCATCAATTGAAAGCAGTAGATTAAAAGCAGAAATTTTGCTTGAGTCCAATAGCACTAAACGATTACGAAGAGAAATCTCTGACCAATCTCATTTTGATAGTCATAAGGGAGAGAAAAATTTCATTATTGCTCAGACGTATTTATTAGAGAATAGTTTTGATTCTGCTCAATATTATTTCGAGCAAGGGCTTAAAAATTCCGAAGAATCTCCATCATATTTTCTTGCCGCTTCAGATTATCTTGAAAAAATTGGATTGATAGATTCTGCTATTACTTTAAGTTCCAAAGCAATTGAGCTTTCGAATTATGATTATCTTACAACGATTGATCATTATTTTAAACTTTTAAATAATAATTATTTCAATCAGGCAAATAACCTTATTGATAAATTACAATCCTTGGGAATTGATGATGGCACCAGACAGTTGCTGATATATTACAACTATTTTTATCAGCCAAGATACAACATGAGCAGATACGCCTTGAATGAGTTTATGCGTCAAGGGAATGTCGGATATTGTAATAATTTTTATGATTTTCTAATCAGTTGTAAAAAAGATGAGGGCAATACACCGAGTGATTTGATGAAATTAACTTTAAGTGAGATGTCTCGTTCAGGCTACCCCGGAGAAATTTTACATACAGTTAATTATATAATGCTTCGTTATTTATCCGAAACTTTGAATCCTTTATATACACTCAAAGAGATAGACAGGTTACCGGGAATATATTCGGCAAAAAAAGAAACGAAGCTAATGAAAATAGAACAATTGTATCTATCCGGTCAAGCAAGTGAGGCTGAAGCAGAAATAAAAGCTTTATCAAAAGCGAGTGCCAAAAAACCTGATTGGTTAACTTCTATTGGAAACATATATAAGAATGAACTAATAAGAAAATATGATAAGGCAGAGCGTAATTATAAAGATGCTTTAGATATTGATAAATGGTTTAGGCCAGCTTTTGAAAATTATATACAGATGTTTAGAGATATTGGAAATTATAAAAAGAGTCTAAAAGTATTTAAAGACTATCCTTATTTTGAAAAAAATTATTCTGATTTGAAAATATTAAAAGCTGTATGTTTAGTAGAATCAGGTGATTTTGAAAAGGGATTAAAACTCTTAGAGCAATCAATCGGTAATAAGAAAGAAGATTTGACTATTTTTGCAGATGTTTTATATGCCGCCCGCATTCAAAATAACAACTCTGCCACTGAAAAGATACTTGAGTTGATTGAAAAATTTAATAAGCATAATTCTAAAGCCTTATCATTTACTTCTGAAATATATTTGAGGTTGGAAAATTATGATAAGAGCAAAGAGTTATCACAAAAAGCATTTGAATTGAATAATAAAAATTACGATGCCAAAGTAGTCAATGCTTTTGCGAATTATAAAACAGGTCAGGTTAAAAGTTCTGAACAAATTTTAGATTCGATTGTAATTGAGGATAGATATAACAGCAAGGCTAATATGTTTTTGGCGCAATTGTTAGCAACAGAAGGACGAGATTATCAGAAAGCAAGTAACCTTGCCCGAAAAGCAATTTCCTTTTCACAGTATGGATATGATGAATGGATGACCCTTTGCTTTACATATTATCAAATGGGTCGCTATGATCTTTGCCGGGCTGAGGCAATTAAATCTTCTCATAAATACGAAGAATTTCCATTACCATTTTATTGGTTGGGGCTTAGTCAATTTGAAGAAGACAAAGACGGAGCAAAAGAAAATTTGAAAAATGCTATTAAACTGGGGTTGTCCGGTGAACAACTAAATTTGGCGAATGAAGTTATAAAAAGATTATAGCAAAATTGAAATTTTACATTTGAATATAAGATGCTTTCTGTTATTCTTTTGTTAGTATGAATTTTAAGAAAAAGAATATTTTTGTAACCGGAGGAGCCGGATATATCGGCTCCGTCCTGGTTAATCTCCTTCTATCTAAAGGTTATAAAATTACTGTATTAGATAATTTACTGCATGGTTATAACCCTCTCGTAAATATTAATTCTGATAATCTTATTTTTGTTGAAGGTGATATAAGAGATAAAGCTACTGTTGAAAATGTTATAAATAATCAGGATGTTGTTGTTCATCTGGCGGCTATTGTTGGAGAGCCGGCATGCAATAAAAACCAGGAACTTACTCATTCCACTAATAAAATTGGGTCTGAAATTTTACTTCAGGCGACTTTAGAAAAGAAAATAGAAAAATTTATTTTTGTTTCCACATGCAGTAATTATGGTATTATGAGCGACAATGCAGATTGTGTCGATGAAAACAGTCCTTTGAAACCAATTTCAATTTATTCCGAGACAAAAGTTGAATTTGAAAACTTACTATTAAATAATAAAATAGAAAATTTTTATCCGGTAGTATTGCGTTTTGCAACTGTATATGGAACTTCTCCAAGAATGAGATTTGATTTAACCGTCAATGAATTTACCAAAGAATTGTATTTGGGAAGAGAACTTGAGATATTTGGTGAGCAATTCTGGCGGCCCTATTGCCATACAAAAGATATTGCCCGTGCTTGCCAGATTGCTATTGAGTCTGATAGCTCTGTTGCTTATCAGGCTTTTAATGTTGGTGCTACCGATGAGAATTTTCAAAAAAAAGAGATTGTCAATAAAATTATAAAACAGATGCCGGAAAAAGAAAATTTGATTAAATTTGTTGAAAAAAACAGAGACCCTCGTAACTACAAAGTATCATTTGAAAAAATAAAAAAGATTTTAAATTTTGTCCCTGACTATAATGTTGATTATGGTATCGAAGAAATAATCAAAACATTAGATTCAGACTTATTTGATAATCCGGATGCATCAAAATATAGAAACATATAAGATGGATTGTGTTATTCTTGCCGGAGGGAAAGGCAAAAGATTACTTCCTTATACTGCAGAAATTCCTAAACCGTTAGTGAAAATTGGTGATACGCCTATTATAGAATTACTTATAAAGTCTCTCATCAAATGTAATATAACATCTTTTACTATTGCAGTTAACCACCAAGCTGAACAGATAGAGGAGATATTAGGTGATGGTTCCCAGTGGTCGGTTTCAATTTCTTATTCTCATGAACCATTTGAATTGTCAACTGTGGCTCCATTAAAACTAATATCAAATCTTCCTGATAATTTCTTAGTGGTCAACAGTGACATCATTACAGATTTAAAATTTGATTTATTATATGATTATCATATCCAACACGATTCTTTGCTGACTATTGCGGTCTGTAAACGGGAGCATAAAGTTAATTATGGAGTTATAGAGTGCGACAAGAATAATAATATCGTCAATTTTAGTGAAAAACCGAATTTTCCTTATCAGGTTTCGATGGGTGTTTATGTTTTTTCTAAGGAACTTTTGGAATTTGTGCCTGATAATACAAAATTTGGTTTTGATGATTTGATGTATATGTTACTTGAAAAAGATATTAAAATAAAAACTTTTGAGCATGATAAGTTTTGGCTGGATATTGGTCGTCCCACAGATTATGAAAAAGCTCTGCAACAGTTTGACATAATTAAAAAAATTATTTCTTAG